>JBBRPX010000175.1:0-7919 GCA_038227505.1 Chitinophagales bacterium | reverse complement strand
ATGAGCACATTATCCTGATTTAAAAGAAAATCCATTTGCTCTTTTTCTATTGCCGATAATGTTTCGAGCTTTTCATTTTCCAGCACATCTAATGCTGCACCTTTTATTTTGCCATTTTGCAAAGCCCGAATGAGTGCCGCAGTTTTAACAACATTGCCACGAGATGTGTTAATGATGAAAGGATAGTTTTGAAGCTTATCAAAAAAAACATCGTTTGCCATGTGCTTTGTTTCATCGCTTAATGGAACGTGAAAACTAATTACATCCGCATACCGGCAAATTTGTTCAAGATCGGCCTCCCGGATAAAAATACCGCCAAACCCATTTTTATTGATATCATAACCCAGCATGGTAACATCAAAACCAGAAAGCACTTTTGCAAATGCTTCTCCGGTATTTCCATAACCAATAATGCCTATTGTTTTACCAGATATTTCTATGCCTCTGTTTTCATCTCTCACCCATTTAGCCTGTTTAATTTCGCTACTGCTTTTTATAATTTTATTAGAAAGGCTAAGCAACATGCCAAGCGCATGCTCACCAACGGCGTTCCTGTTACCTTCAGGGCTGCTAATACAAGTAATGTTCTTGGTAGCTGCATACGCAGTATCTATCAATTCCATACCGCTCCCAAGGCGTCCAATCCATTGCAAAGCGGGCGCAGCGTCTATTACAGCCTTATCAATTTTCAGTCTCGTAGTTACCACAAGGCCTGTCGCAGTAGGAACAGAGGCCAACAATTCGCTGTAAGAAATTTCAGGTTCATAAACAACTTTATAGCCTTTGGCTTTAAAGGTTTCAATTAAATAAGGATGAACTTTTGCAGTAATTAATATCATTTTACAAAAACGCTGTTATGCTTATTTCTATATTCACATTTTTAGGAAGTCCTTTAACGGCTACCGTTTCCCTTGCAGGATATTCGCCGGTAAAATAGCTACCATATATTTCATTCACTTCCGCAAACAAACTCATATCGCTTAAAAAGATGGTCGTTTTTACGATGTTGTTAAAACCTGCACCTGCTTCCTTTAAAATAGCAGCAATGTTGTTCATTACTTGGTTTGCTTCCTCAGTAATGTTTGCATTTACTAACTCCCCGGTTGCAGGATCGAGCGCTATTTGTCCTGAAGCAAACAACAGGTTACCAGCTTTTACGGCTTGGTTGTATGGCCCAATTGGCGCAGGTGCCAAATCTGTTTTAATGATAACTTTATCCATGTCAATAAATTTTTTGTGAAGCAAATATATCCTCTTTATAGCACGTATTTTTGCTGAAAATGATATAATGGAAATTGTAGTTCTAGCTGAAGTAGGAGTTTTTGATTTTTTACAAACAATAGGAGAAGCTATTAAATGGACATTTACACATACAACAGCGTCATTTTTTGCCTGTAAAAATGCTGATGCTTATTTTGACCTGAGGGAAAATGCTTGTGAAGATTACAGCAGCATTACAAAACCACTTTTCATAAACTCCATGGCAGCAAAGCTGGCAGAAAATAATTATAATAAAAATGTAATAAGAATAAATGCATGGCCGGGATTTATTGAGACTGATTTGTGGGAAATAGCAGGACATATAAGCCCTATAGCGGCTGAAGTACTTCAACAATTAAATAAAAAATACATTGTTGTGCCAGATGAAGAAGGGTTTGTTAGTGCAACAATTATTGCCATGATAATCAATGAAGCATTTTACGCAAAAGATGAAGGCGTTAGTACTGAATCTGATATTGATATTGCCATGAAACTGGGTACCAACTATCCATACGGTCCATTTGAATGGGGCAATAAAATTGGCATACATAAAGTATATGCATTGTTACAAAAACGCTCGTTAACAGATGAAAGATTTTTGCCTTCGGCAGGATTAGCAGCGGCAAATAAAAATATATAATGGCCATTATTATTAACATTGATAGCTCGCTAGAAACAGCAACAGTAAGCATTGCAAAAGATGGCATCATATTGCAGCATCTAATAAATGATGTTCAAAAACAACATGCCTCCTTTTTACATACGGCAATACAAAAACTTACAAACGATTTACAAATATCATTTAATGCAATAGATGCAATTGGCTGTACCATTGGCCCAGGCTCATACACCGGCCTAAGAGTAGGGCTTGCTGCCGCAAAAGGATTTTGCTATGCATTGAACATACCGCTTATTACAATAGGCACCCTGGAAGCCATGGCACATAGTATGCAGATACACCATTCAAATAAAGATCTTTATTTATGCCCAATGATAGATGCCCGCCGCATGGAAGTTTACACAGTGCTATACGACCAACATTTACAAGAAATAGTGCCGGCACATGCCGTTGTAATAGATCAGCATTTTCATGAACAAAATCTGCACAAAAATGAAATTCTGTTTTTCGGAAATGGCATGCAGAAATATAAAAATATAGCCATCAACGAACAGGCATTTTTTGAACCCATTGGCGATATATATAATTCAATCAATATGTTATCTCATAAAAAATTTACAGAAAAAATGTTGACTCCGCTTGCTTCTGCCGTTCCGCTGTACGCAAAAGAATTTTATAATGGCTAATAACTTGGTGAGATCTTATTTTTAACATATTTGAACAAAATCAGATTCACGGTAATTCATATATTTGCACTGTTCAAATAGTTCAAATACTTTAAAATCCCCAGAAAGATTATGATCGCAACTCAAACCGATGAGCAGATAAAATCTGCATTAGAATCAAGTGATAATGTATTAAAGATTAATTATCACAACTTAAAAAAAGCAGCCCTTGTTTTAAGAGCACTTAACCACAAATTAAGGCAACAAATTCTTACCCTTGTAGAGACAGAAAAAAAGATCACAGTTACTGAAATTTATGTTCGCATGCGGCTAGAGCAATCTGTTGCATCTCAACACCTTGCAATTTTACGCAGAGCAGGCATTGTAAGTACCCAGCGTGACGGTAAGTTTATTTACTACACAGTTAACTACAAGCGTATAGATGAAATTACAAGTTTGGTTGATGATTTAGTTGCTTAAATTTTAATCAACAGTAGTTAAAAAGCGTTCCGAAAAATCGGAACGCTTTTTTATTTTGTAAATTGCACAGAGTAATAAAAGAAAAAATATGTACATAAAGCAACTTTATACAAATTGCCTTAGCGAAGCAGCCTATTATATTGAAAGCAATGGCGAAGCAGCCATTATAGACCCATTGAGAGATATTGAAGAATATATTTTGATGGCAAAAGAAAGAAATGCGACGATTAAATATATTTTCGAAACGCATTTTCACGCCGATTTTGTTAGTGGGCATATTGACCTGAGTAAGGCAACTGGCGCACCCATTATTTACGGTCCTGGAGCAAAGACAAATTTTAAAGTTGAAAATGCTTTAGATGGACAAATTTACAAATTGGGAAACCTAAATTTTAAAGTGATCCACACTCCAGGGCATACGTTAGAAAGTACCTGTTATTTACTAATGGATGAAACTGCCAAACCTCATGCAATATTTACAGGAGATACTTTGTTTGTGGGCGACGTGGGCAGACCAGACCTAAGTAGTGGCGACCTGAGCAGTGAAGAACTAGCAGGAATTATGTACGATACCATTACCCAAAAAATATTGCCATTACCCGATGATTTAATCGTGTACCCTGCGCATGGCCCCGGCAGCAGCTGCGGCAAGAACCTTGGCCCTAATACCTTTAGTACTATGGAGCAAGAAAGAAAAAACAATCATGCCCTGCAGCCACAAAGCAGAGAAGATTTTATTACATCGGTAACAACCGGCCTAGCTACAGCGCCTGTTTATTTTGCAGTAAATGCAGGCATCAACCAACAAGGATATGAAGCTATTGATATCGTTAAGAAAAAGGGAATGGAACCGCTAACAATTGAGCAGTTTAAACAACTCGCCAAACAAGATGCCGTTGTTTTAGATACAAGATCTGCTGCAGAATTTACGGCAGGTTTTATACCAGGTTCACTATTTATTGGGCTGGAAGGTCGTTTTGCAGAGTGGGCCGGAAGCCTGTTACCATTCGATAAGAAAATTATTTTAATCACCCCGACAGGTAAAGAAGAAGAAACCGTTATTCGTCTTGCAAGAGTCGGCTTCGATAAAATGAGTGGAGTATTAATCGGTGGCTTTGAAGCATGGCAGAATGCTGGAGAAAAAACAGATATGATTATTGATGTAGAAGCAGATGAATTAATGATGGACATACCGCATGACCCTAATTTAACGATTGTGGATGTGCGTAGGGAGCTTGAACATGCGGAAGGACATTTAAAAGGATCTGTAAATTTGCCGCTGAGCGACATGACGGATGTTGCGCTGCTAGCGCAGTTTGAAGAAGACGAAAACCTGTATGTTCATTGCGCAGGTGGCTACCGCAGTGTTATTGCCCTTTCAATTTTAAAGAAGGAAGGGATCAACAATGTTCGCAATGTATTAGGCGGCTGGGCAAAAATAAAAGAAGAAGAAAAAGCGGTGATAGAGAAAGATGCAAGTATTTTAAACTAAATAGCTAAAAAAATATTGCTAAAAAGCTATTCAATTAAAATTATAAATTCACTTATATCTCAAAGTTTTATTTTTAACATGCTCTAAATAAATAAAACTTAACCTGGTAAAACAATTTTAATGAAACATTTCTTTATCGTAACGTTCCTGTTTTCATCAATTGGTCAATTGGCTTCAGCACAATCACCCGAGGTGGTCACAATAAGGAACTACAGTACAAAAAATGCAGCTGGTATCTTAAATGAATTTTCTCAGTTTCTCACCATACCAAATGTTGCTGCAGCTGCAGCCGGGCAGCAAAAGAACGCAGCTTTTATAATGGAAATGATGAACAAAAGAGGCATTGAAAAAGTACAGCTTTTAAATACAAGAACAGCTGGTGCACCGCCCGTTGTTTATGGCGAAGTAATGGTGCCAGATGCAAAACAGACCCTTATTTTTTATGCGCATTACGATGGACAGCCTGTTAACCCCGCTCAATGGGCAAAAGGACTAGAACCATTTCAGCCAACATTATTTACCAACGCAATAGATAAAAACGGCAGCAGCATTCCTTTCCCTGCCGATGAAAAATACAATAAAGATTGGAGAATATATGCCCGCAGCGCATCTGACGACAAAGCAGGAATAGCTGCTATTTTAAACGCCTACACAGCCATCAATAAAAGTGGATTAACTCCAGCCTGCAATATTAAATTTTTCTTTGAGGGCGAAGAAGAAGCAGGTTCTACACACCTAAACGAAGTGCTCGAAAATTACAGGACTTTATTACAATCTAACCTGTGGATTATATGCGACGGACCGGTGCATCAGTCGGGTAAAAAGCAAATTGTATTTGGTGTACGTGGCGATACACACATCGACCTTACAGTGTACGCATCTAAAAGACCATTACACAGTGGCCATTACGGCAATTGGGCGCCAAACCCTGCAATGATGATGGTAAAATTATTAGCGTCCATGAAGGATGATAATGGCAGGGTAACTATGAAAGGATTTTACGACGATGTGACACCATTAAAACCATCAGAAAAAAAAGCACTGCAGGAAGTGCCCGTGGTTGATGAGCAAATGAAAAAAGAGCTTGGTATAACAAATATTGACATGCAGGGACTAACACTCAGTGAAGCCATCAACCAGCCTTCATTAAATATAAATGGGATGCAAAGTGGCAACGTAGGCAAAATGGCTTCCAACCAAATACCTACTTTCGCAACTGCAGTATTAGATCTAAGATTGGTATTGGGCAATGATTGGAAAAGGCAACAACAAAAAGTTATTGATCACATAAAAGCACAGGGTTATTATGTAACAGGCAAAGAACCTACAGATGAAGAGAGAAATAAATATGCAAAGATTATAAAAGTTGCACCGGGCGAAGATGGTATGAATGCGCAACGTACATCTATGGATTTACCAATCATACAAAAAGTTATTGCTGCAGTAAAAACAACCACAAATGATCAAATTGTTTTGCAACCTACAATGGGTGGCAGCCTTCCGCTTTTTTTGTTTGAAAAATACCTGAAGGCAACAACAGTAACAGTGCCCATAGCAAACCACGATAATAACCAGCATGCAGAAAACGAAAATATCCGTCTTGGTAATTTATTTGACGGGATAGAGACGATGGGCGTATTGATGATGATGAAGTGAAAAACCACTATTATTAATGCTGATAAGATATCAGCAAATTGCTAAACATTTCGCAACTATTATCTATAAAAAAAATATACAAATATGTATGAATAACATTTTCTTTTATGTAGTAATTATTTAATTCAGCTTAAAAGACGGAATATATATGTTGAAGTTGGTACCAACCCCAACTTTTCCGTCAGACGTAATTTTACCGGAGTGATTCTCTATTATTTTTTTTACAATAGCCAATCCGATGCCACTTCCTTTATACGCTTGTTTGCTGTGTAACCGTTGAAATATTTCAAATATCTTTTTATTATACTTCGGCTCATAACCAATGCAATTATCTGACACTCGAAGGTGATAATAGTTTTCTGCCGCTTCAAGGCACTCCTCTTCAAGCTCATAATTATCCTGCAAGCAGTCAGCGCCTTGTGCCAGTTTTCCTTTCACAATAATGTGCGGAAGAATATTTGGCTTAGAAAACTTTAATGCATTTGTTAACAGGTTTGTAAGTACCTGCCTAAATTGCGAAACGTTGATATAAACGTCTCCAAGGTCTTCCGCTTCAATAGTTGCTTTTTTTTCCAAAATCTTTTCAGATAAGTCAGAAATAACTTCATTTAATACCTTGTGCAGGTTTATTTTTTCAAACAATCTTTCCTGGGAGCTAGTTTTAGAATATTCCATCAGGTCAGAAATTAATGTTTCCATTCTGTTAGCAGCACGCCGTATACGAATAAAAGATTCTATACCTTCCGCCGATAGATTAGCCATTTCATTTTTTATTATGCGGTCTGTAAAGAACTTTATTTTATTTATTGGCTCTTGCAAATCGTGGCTTGATATATAATTAAACGCAGCTAATTCTTTATTAGCAATTATTAATTCGCTCGCTTCTTTTTCCTTTTCTAAAATTTGAAATACTAGGGCAACATTTGCAACTTTTGAGTTATTTAATTCAGATGCTCTTTTTTCTTTTTCACTATTCTGAAACGATAGTTCAATATTTGCCGTCACTAGTTCAGCTGCTCTTTTTTCTTTTTCGCCATTTTGATATACCAACTCAATATTGACAATTTTTAATTCTGCAGACCGTTTGGCTTTTTCACAGTTTTGGTAAACAACTTCAAGATTGGCAACAACATGTTCTGCCGCTCTTTTTTCTTTTTCACTATTTTGGTAAACAAGTTCAATGTTTGCAATATCTAATTCATCCTGTCTTAAATTTTTCTCTTTTACTTGATGATCTAGCTCAAGTTCATGCGCAACTACCAAAGCAGCAGTGCGTATTTTTACCTGTTCTTCCAACTCTTTTAGAAATACAACATTGTGCTCATTTTTAAACAAAGCATCTTCTTTAAGTGGGAGTAAATTGGCTGGATTTTCGATAAGTATCTTTATTTTGTATACGAGCTTCAACAATCAGTTCTAATGCCGCGAAAAATTTATAAGTTTAGTTACTTGCTATTTAATGAGTAACATTTGCAAATTCCTATCGGTAGCATTAAGTAAACTAGTTTAAAATATGCTTTAGCTGTTTATTATACTGATACAGCTTTATGCGTCATTTAATTAAATGTTGCGGTGCTATACTTATACAATTGTAAAATTACCCACTTTGGGAAATGTTGCAGTGTCTGTGCTTGACACCTTTAAAATATCTAAAAAAAAGTCTTGAGATTTTCAAAGTAAAAAATAATTGAAGATTTATTTCTAAGATATCATAAAGTTTACCTTTTCTTTTTTTCATTTTTTTCAT
>JBBRPX010000174.1:0-7961 GCA_038227505.1 Chitinophagales bacterium | reverse complement strand
CACGCCATTATTTAATGGAGAGATAGAAAATATTGGCAGCAAAAAAACCAAACTCAATTTTATTGATACAGTAAGCCGGCAAAAAAATAGTATCCCTTTTAAAGCCGGCAGTCATACTGAAGCGGCTGAAAACTTAATTAACTGGCTCAAAAAACAAAAAGGTTTTGATGCCATAATAGCCGTTGGGCATCGCATTGTTCATGGCATGAAACATACCCTGCCTGAATTAATCACCGACGGTTTATTGGTTGAGTTAAAAAAGATAAGCGCCTTTGATCCCGAACATTTACCGGAAGAAATTAAGCTGATTGAAATATTCGGAAAGCATTTTCCAGCATTAAAACAAATAGCCTGCTTTGATACTTCTTTTCATACTTCCATGCCGGTTGTTGCAAAGTTATTATCAATTCCCCGCCGCTATTACGAAATGGGTATACAGCGGTACGGTTTTCATGGGCTCTCCTACGCTTACCTCATGGAAGAACTTGAAAGAAAAGATGGAAAAGAAACGGCAAAGGGTAAAATAATTTTGGCACATCTTGGCAATGGTGCAAGCCTTGCAGCAGTTAAAGATGGAAAAAGTATTGATACGAGCATGGGCTTTACCCCAACAGCAGGCTTACCAATGGGCACACGTACGGGTGATCTTGATCCGGGTATAGCATGGTATTTAATGCAGGAAGAAAAGCTCACCCCCAAAAAATTCAGCCGTTTAATCAATCACGAATCGGGTTTACTCGGCATATCAGAAACAAGTTCAGATATGCGGGAACTGATAAAAATTGAAGCCACAGATGAGCGGGCTAAAGAGGCTATCGAATTGTTTTGCTATCAAACAAAAAAATGGATCGGTTCATTTACCGCTGCACTTAGTGGCTTAGATACTTTGGTATTTTCAGGTGGTATTGGTGAACATTCACCGGAAGTACGAAGTAAAATCTGCGAAGGGCTCGGCTTTCTTGGCATTCATTTAAACGAAATAAAAAACAGGAATAATGAGGAGGTTATTTCTACCAAAACAAGCAAGGTGAAAGTACATGTTATAAAAACCAATGAGGAATTGATGATAGCAAAACTGGTTTATGACTACTGATTCAATTAATTTATCTGCGCTTGTAATATGGAATTAACTACAAAGCAAATGTGTGAATCATGTAACAATTATTAATAATTGTATAACTAACGAAGGTATTATTATATCTACCTTGTCTTGTATAAACAACAAACTATCAGTGATTATTTGGAGTCGTTAGAATGTAAAGATTTTAATAAAAAAATTGATAAAAAAAATTATCAGGATGATTGAAATCATATAAATATTGACGGTGGTCATTTTTCTACATCCAGCTACTATTTATTTTTACATATTGTTTCATCGAATTGAAACACAGTACTTTTTTTAGCAGGTGGCTTAGCGTGTATTAAAGCCCTCACAAGGGTATTTTTAACACAAAAGGTTTTATTTCAAAAAATTTATATGGGCGACAGCTATCCTGAAGAACGGTCGACAGCGCATCTGAAGAAAATCAATAAAATAATCAAAATGAAAATTCAAAAGAAAATTTCAATCGTATTTGCTTCAATGTTAATGCTTGCACTGTGCCTCATTACAAATGATACTGTTGCACAAGCTAAAAAAACTTCCACTATGATGAAGGATCATATTATGATGGAAGATGGTAAAATGATGGTAATGAAAAAAGGAAAAACAATGGCTATGGATAAAGATATGATGATGAAAAATGGAACAAAAGTTATGACTACAGGTGAATGTTCTATGAAAGCGGGTAAAACGATGATGATGAAGGATGGAGATTGTATGGAAATGAGTGGAAAGTTTGGTAAATGCTCTATGATGAAAGGTATGAAAGGGATGAAAAACCCAACAATGGAAAAGAAAAATAATATGGCAATGAATTACACCTGCCCAATGCACCCGGAAGTGATGAGTGACAAAGCTGGTAAATGCTCAAAGTGTGGCATGGATTTAGTAAAGAAAACTAACTGATCAGAAGTACTTTAAAATTAAAATATTTATCAGCATTAAAAGGAAAAGAAAATGGAAAAATTAATAACACAAACTTTCAATATCGGCGGTATGAGTTGCGGCGGGTGTGTTTCGTCAGTTAAACAAAAAATAGCAAGTGTGCCAGGTGTAACATCTGTAACAGTTGATTTGGGAAAGAAGGAAGCGGAAGTCACTTCGTCTGAAGCGATTGAAACAGATACGTTACAGCGTGCGTTCAGTAATACGCGTTATACCATTTCAGAACTTAACTGAAATTAGATGATGCGGGCATTTGTTAGAACAAAAAATTTGGTAACAGCTTAAATTAAAAATCATACATGTGACTACGGTTATCATTTAGGGGAATGCATCTTATTTGGGGGATTATTTTGGGGTGGTTTTATATTCTGGATTTTCGCAACACCTTACGATATTCCTGAACAATTGAATAACAAAGATTCTCCTTTTAATATTTTACAAAAGTGTTTTGCTTCCGGGCATATTAATAAAGAAGAGTATCAGGCGAATAGACAGTTATAATTGATGATTTGGCGAAAATATAAATTTATCGAAATTTAAAATGCTTCAACTTTTAAAATATTGAACAAAAAAAAACATAAGCGATATGTTATTAAGCTTTTTAACAAACGGATCATTTGTTGTACCCTGGTATGCAAGTGGTTTAACTTTATCAATATGGGGTGTTTATGATTTGTTTTATGTAAATACTTCAGTAAATAAATCATTAAAAGCGGGATGGCCAATAATTTTCATCTTTTTTTCAGTAGTTGGATTGATTTTCTATCTATTTACTTGCCGGCCAAAAGGGATGTCATTTGTAAAGTCAAATTTAAATAAAAAAGTTTCAGATAAAAAATATCATCATAGATACGTATCCTCATCATTTAGTAAAGTTACCGGTTCGGTCATCCATTGTGTAGCAGGAGATGGTTTGGGAATAATGACAGCGATGGTCATCGGAAGATACATGGATCTTAGTTTCCGTAGCGAATTTGCGGCAGAATACCTGGTCGGATTCTTATTTGGCTGGATATTGTTTCAATACCCTGCAATGCGGAGTATGGAAAATTCCCGTTTGCAGGCATTATGGAAGGGTGGAAGAGCTGAGTTTTTTTCTATGATTACATTAATGTCTGGTATGCTTCTTACAGCAAAATTAATCCAACCAGGCATTATATCATCTCCACCATTGCCTGATACCTATGCCTTTTGGGGTATAGCATCATTAGCTCTTTTTATTGGAACCTTAATAACATATCCTATGAATTGGTGGCTTGTTTCAATAGGATGGAAACACGGGATGAATTAAAAAGTATAAATTAAGAACACTTCATTTTATAATAATTAAAAAATGAAAGGATAAACGATGTATCAACCTAATTGCCTGGTTTCGCGAATAAACAATGGAGGAAATACTCCTACTGACAATCAAAACAATGGCGGCGGTATGATGGGAAATAACGGAGGCATGGGAAATATGATGCAGATGCCACACCCAGTGCACATTCACCAGGTACAATTCAATATTCTAAAAAGAAATTCAGAAAATGTTGACCAAGACTTATGGAATGCTGTTAAAGATGGGTTCATTGATGAAGGACGCCAAGATACCGCTTATCTGTTACCTGGCATGTATATAGACTTAGCAATGCGCTTTGAAGATTTTAAAGGATTGTTCCTATACCATTGTCATAACCTGGAGCACGAGGATTTGGGAATGATGAGAAATTTTAAAATCGAATAAAAATATTTATTTCAAAAAATACAAAAATCAGTTTAAAAGAAAAGTCAATAACTTAAAATGAAAAATATGAATGGAAATAATAAGATGAAACACCAACAACCGATGCAAGGCATGAGCAGTAAACCTTTATTATAAAGCTCTTTTACAATTTTAAATAAAAAATTATGATGAACAACAACGAACATTATTATTATGGTGGAATGCACATGGGATGGTGGTTTTTCATGCTCTTTATTGGTATTGCTATAGTAGCATGGATTAGCTGGTCGAGAAAAAGAAAATAGAAATTATCATTTAAAAAAAATTATGACCATCCAATTAAATACTGACAATAATTTAAGCGTCCACCAAGCTTTTGGCACTAAGTTAGATTCATTATTAGCTGAAGAGCTACGGCGATTTAGCGAACACATCACACGTTTGGAAGTACATCTTGCAGATGAGAACGGTTCCAAAAAAGGAATAAATGATAAAAGGTGTTTGCTTGAAGCTCGTATTGAAGGCAGGCAGCCTATTGTTGTTACAGGCTAAGCAAATACTTATGGGCTTGCAGTTGACAATGCAATTGATAAGCTTAAGACGCTACTAGATGTAATACTTGAACGTGCAAGGGAACATTAACAATATGAACCAATATAAAATTAGCCCATCAATTAGTCTATATTTTCTAATCACTAAAATAAAAAAAATGAAAAAAGAAGAAAAAATTATCCCCGAAACAGCAGTAAAAAAAACAGGACCAGGAAGTAACCCCGTAAATAAATTTAAAAAAGGAAAAGGTACATCGGCAGCCACACTTGACAACATTATAAAAAGTCCGGTTGGAAATGTAAAGGCACGTTCAGGAAGTGGATTTGCCAATGAAGGAACTGTACCTGATTATGAAGAAGAACGTTGATCATCATTTATTAGAATCTAAAAAACAGCGAAATAGAACCTGTTATGAAAGAAAGCTACGGCACATTATCAGAAACAATAAACGGTTTAAAAAAAGAAGGCTATACAATAGATTTTAATTTTCAAACGGCACAATTAGCAAAACATCTGGTAGACTTCTCATTGTCAACAGATGATTTTGAAATTGAAAAGGTTTTTCGGTTTGAAGGACAATCAAATCCCGAAGACCAATCAATATTATATGCTATTTCCTCCCTAAAGTTTAGCATAAAAGGATTATTGGTATATGGCTATGGAATTTCTTCAGATGAAGCAACAAACAGCCTAATTGAAAAATTAAAAACACCTTCAATTAAAAAGTAATAATGGAAAATAAATCGAACGAATCCACGCCCCTGCGCCCTGAAGGCGACCGCCTCTTAAACGCAAGATTAGTGGAAATAGACCTCAACAAGTTTATCGCTGAAATAAAACAGGAAACTACCTGGGCAGAAACAGATCATAATTCCATTACCGTTTTTAAATCTGCCTTCACTACAATGGTCATAATTGGAATGCATAAAAATGCACAGTTAAAAGAGCATAAAGCTGCGGGAAATATAAGCGTGCAGGTACTGCAGGGTGAAATAAATTTCTTTGCAGAACAACAAACGCTGTCTTTGAGAACAGGAAAAATGATCACTTTAGAAGCAAATATTCTTCACAGCGTAACTGCATTGGAAGAAAGTTTTTTTCTGCTTACTGTGGTAAAAAATAACTAAATATGATGGATTACTCTACCATGAACAAAAATAGTGCAGCGCATTCTGCAAATCCTGCAATGGGTCATGCCGGGCATAATCATCACGCCATGATGATAGCTGATTTTAAAAAAAGATTTTATGTGGTATTGATATTGACTCTGCCGATATTAGCATTATCACCAATGATACAGCAGTTCATTGCTGTTGACTGGCAGTTTACAGGTTCGATGTATATTTTATTCGCATTGTCTACCGTGGTATTTATTTATGGTGGATGGCCTTTTTTAAAAGGATTAGTAAACGAACTAAAGGAAAAAAATCCGGGAATGATGACGCTCATTGGCTTTGCCATTTCAGTAGCATATATCTACAGCACTGCAACGGTTTTTGGTTTAAAGGGAATGGATTTTTATTGGGAGTTGGCAACGCTTATTCTCATTATGTTATTAGGCCATTGGATAGAAATGAAATCTATTGCAGGAGCATCAAAAGAACTGGAGTTACTGGTGCAGTTAATGCCAGCAGATGCACACAAAGTAACAGATAATAAAGTACAGGATGTAAAAACAGATACGCTAAAAGAGAAAGATATTATTCTTGTAAAACCAGGCGAAAAAGTTGCAGCCGATGGTGTTATATCAGAAGGTGAAAGTTACCTGAATGAGTCCATGCTGACAGGAGAATCGAAACCGGTGAAAAAGATAAACGGCGAAAAAGTAATTGCCGGATCTATTAATGGCAACGGCTCTATAAAAGTAACCGTATCACACGCCGCAAAAGACTCTTATTTATCGCAGGTTATTAAACTGGTGGATGATGCACAAAAGGCAAAATCAAAAACACAGCTGTTGGCAGATAAGGCTGCAAAATGGCTAACTTTTATTGCATTGGTCGGGGGCATTTCCACATTTTTATATTGGTATCTAACCGGTCACCCTTTGGACTTTGCCATGGCAAGAATGGTGACTGTAATAGTTATTTGTTGCCCGCATGCTTTGGGTTTGGCAGTACCACTGGTGGTAGCAAAATCAACATCGCTTGCAGCTAAAAACGGTTTACTTATAAAGAACAGAACCGCATTTGAAAATGCACGAAAAATAACAACGATTGTTTTTGATAAAACAGGAACATTAACCGTTGGAAAATTTGAAGTATCCAAGATTGTAACCCTGCAAAAAGATATACCTGAAAATGAATTGATTCGGCTGGCATCGGCATTGGAGCAAAAATCTGAACATCCCATAGCAACCGGAATTTTACAAAAAGCAAAAAGTTTATCACTTGCTGTTCCTGCAGCGGAAAACTTTAATGCTATAACCGGTAAGGGTGTGGAAGCAACGGTGGAAGGTAAAAAAATACTGGTCGTTAGTCCCGGATATTTAAAAGAAAAAAACATAGCGGTACCCGATGGTTTTAAAGTGAATGATACGGAAACAGTTGTCTTTGTTATGATCAATGATACCCTGTCGGGGTACATTGCTTTATCAGATGAAATACGCCCTGAATCTGCAGATGCAATTGCTACCTTAAAAAAAGAAAATATAAAATCAATCTTGTTAACCGGCGATAACAGCAAGGTGGCAAAGAGCGTAAGTGAAACACTCGGTATGGATAGTTTTATTGCAGAAGTATTACCCGATCAAAAATTAGAAAAAATAAAGGATTTACAAAGCAAAGGTGAATACGTTGCCATGACTGGCGATGGCGTAAATGATGCACCTGCGCTTGCGCAGGCAGATGTTGGCATTGCAGTAGGCAGTGGCAGCGATATAGCAGCAGAAACGGCAGGGATCGTTTTGGTAAACAGCAATCCAAAAGATATTGTGAGCCTGATTTTATTTGGCAAAGCCACCCATCGAAAAATGATTCAAAATTTAATATGGGCTACAGGTTACAATGTAGTGGCCCTGCCATTAGCAGCAGGCGTATTATACAATTGGGGAATCTTATTAAGCCCGGCTATCGGTGCAGCATTAATGGCTGTAAGTACCGTTGTTGTGGCAATAAATGCAAGTATGTTGAAAGTTAAATAGACAATGAAAAAATAAAAGAATATGGAAACTGAAAATTCGCAAACAGCAGTTGATACAATCACCCCGGAATTACTTCAAAAAATGGATGCATACTGGCGTGCTGCAAATTATGTATCTGTAGGACAAATTTATCTGTACGATAATCCGCTTTTAAAAGAGCCATTAAAGCTGGAACACGTAAAGCCTTTGGTGGTGGGGCATTGGGGCACTACGCCAGGACAAAATTTTATTTATGTTCATCTCAACCGTGCTATTAAAAAATATGATCTTGATATGTTTTACATCTCCGGCCCGGGGCACGGCGGACCGGCATTGGTAGGCAATGTTTATCTGGAAGGTACCTGGAGCGAAGTTTATCCAAACATTACACAGGATGAAGACGGATTAAAAAAGTTGTTTAAACAGTTCTCTTTCCCCGGTGGTATTTCAAGCCATGTGGCGCCCACAACACCTGGTTCTATTCATGAAGGTGGTGAGTTAGGTTATTCAGTGAGCCATGCTTTTGGCGCTGCATT
>JBBRPX010000173.1:0-7994 GCA_038227505.1 Chitinophagales bacterium | reverse complement strand
TACTTTTTAGCACACTACATTTTTTTAAGAGTATAGATAAAATGTCGAAGCTACAGCCCGCAGGATGCTGTGCATAGTACTAAAGATGCACATAGCTGCCTGGCAGGAAGGGGATGTAATCCTTCCTGCCAGGATTTTTTTTGTTACTCCTGAGCGTTGTCGAAGGATTGTATCAAGACAAAAAAGTAAAATGAAAAAATTAAAAAAGGTCTTACCTAAGGTAAAACCTTTTCAATTTCTTAAAAATCTATCAGCCTGTAAGCCGGATCCTGTATCCCGATAAAATCGGAATGGTTATCATTTATCTGGCTGCAACATTACTGTTACAATCTTGCTGCCTACCCTTCCCGATACATCAACGATGATAGTAAACGAGCAGCTTACCCTGATGAACCGCTGAAATAAATTCAACAGTTTACAGATCGGGATATATGTGGCATTACAGCACACAAGGTTTACCCAATTTAAGCATTACTGCAAAAACCCGTGAGCTCTTACCTCACGTTTTCAACCTTACCTTTTATGTAATACTTCGACAAGCTCAGTATGACATAAAAGGCGGTAATTTTCTGTGGCCCTTTCTCTTCTGCCATGGCAGGTGTCTCCACCAACCATACCAGAGCCGGCTGTTAACCGGTATGTTGCTCTTTGCTGTCCGGACTTTCCTCTCCTCAATAAATTAAAGAGCGATAACCCGGCTGATAGAATGCAAAGGTAGATTTTTATTTTTTGGTGAAGACGGACATCATTTTACAGAACAATAAATATTAAATTGCATTGGTCAACAAACATTACATGAATAAGATTGATTCATTGCATAATAATCCTGTCAACCACATGAGAACAGCTTTTCAAATATTAAGCATCCTGGTTCTGCTGCTAAACGGGTGTAACAATAAACAGGAAGAAACAGAAAAGAAGTACGGAAAGCTGACTGAAACTGATTATAAGAAAGATACTTTAAAGACAGGTGAAGAATCAATTCCATTGGAAACGGCTACTACTGTAAATGAGCCACAACAAAAAGTTGATTTCGCAGACAAGGATAAAAACTGGTTGGCGCAGAGCCTGGTAAATGCAAGGATAATAGAAAGTCATTATTGGAAAAACCCTTTGCCCAAAGAAAAAGAATTTTTGCCTGAAGTGCTCGACGAGGTTTTTAATCTTTGGATGAATGATAAATCGACCACAAAACAGCAGGCAAACCTGGTCATTATTTCATTGGGCGCTGCGTCTGGACAGTGGCTCGTTGATAATTACAATATGAAGTGGATCATTGTAACAGACAGTTATGGTACAGATTATGCAGTGATCCATAAAAAGTGGAACATTATTGCTTATCCCTTATCCTCAGTAAAAGAGGGTGTAGCGGAAAACAAAAAGAAATTCTTCAGCACTATTGCGTCAACAATACAGTACCAGGTTACCGAAGGCGAGAAAGGTAATATTGAGGTGAACAAATGATAACAACCGGATCGGGGAAAATATTTTTACTTCTTAACTTTAAAAATAAATATAAACATATAAACTTAAACAACATGCCAAAACCATCACCATCCCTTTACCCGGCCTATTTTAAAAAATATGTTGACCTGGTACCCGATGAAGACCTGCTTACCGGGTTCAAAAATCAATTACCGGTAATAACTAATTTGCTGAATTCGATCTCAGAAGATAAATCGACTCATGCATACGATACCGGCAAATGGACTTTAAAAGAATTACTGCAACACATGATTGATGCCGAAAGGGTCTTCAATTACCGGGCACTCTGTATTGCCCGTAAAGAAACTGTGTCGCTCCCCGGCTTTGATGAAAACGATTACGCCGAAAATTCAAATGCCAATAACAGAACCTGGCAATCATTAGTAGAAGAAATGCTGGCAGTGCGTAAATCAACCGGATATTTATACCAAAGCTTTACACAGGATGCACTTGATGCATCGGGCTTATCCAATAATAACCAGGTTACTGTAAATAGTCTTGGCTTTATTACCCTCGGGCATTTTTATCACCATAAAAATATAATTGAAGAACGGTATCTCTAATACCAATTAGTCTTTAAAGCTACACAATAGGATTTGTCATATCGACGATAGGAGATATCTTATGGTAAGCAGCTTTAGGTAATTTAAGTTTCAGTAATAGATTTCTCCTTCGTCGAAATGACAAGGAAAATTTAATGTCTAATTGGCATGATTAGTTATATTAAGAATGCCCCCGCTAACCGGGGGCATTCTTAATGCTTAATTTTTAATTTTTTATTATTAATTATTCTTAGCCGTAGCCGATTGTGAGATCATGCTGTTCATCACCTTAACGGTTTCGTCAATATAAATATCGTTACTAACTCTTTTCAGCCACTGTGTATTCTTATCCACCTTTTCTTTGGCTGCATTAATGGCTACCGTATCAGCCGCAATGTTATTTACAGTCATTACTTTATTCAGTTTATACAGGTCATCCAGTTCTTTAACCTTTTCCTTAAACTGCTTTTGCTCTTCCTTGTATTTAGTTAAATTTAAAGGATAGGCTTTGTCGCCGTTCTTCTCCATCCACAAAATATTTTCCTTCATCTTATTAAAGGTTGGACTGTTTGCGATTTGTTTGTCGCTGTAATTAATAACCACATCATTACTTATGGTACTTGTCCAGGGCTTGTAATCTGCTTTAGCAATCTCATCCCATGGCAATGCAGCGGCATTATCCTTTTCGCGGAATTTTAAGTACTCATACCTGTCGGGGATAACGATATCAGGCGTAACACCTTTTAATTGTGTTGCTCCGCCATTAACGCGGTAGAATTTTTGTAAAGTAAGTTTTACCGAGCCCAGGTCCTCCACTTCCTTGTTACTGAAAAGCGGGTTCTCACTTTCAGGGTTCAGGGGAATGGTACGCTGTACTGTTCCCTTACCATACGTAGAACTGCTGCCGATGATTATACCACGTTTGTAATCCTGTATGGCTGCTGCAAATATTTCTGATGCACTGGCGCTGAACTCATCTACCATTACGGTTAACGGGCCACTGTACAATACACTCTTATCCTTATCTTTCCACTGGTAAGGTTTTTCCTCTCGGCCTTTAACAACGCAAACCGGTCCATCTTCAATGAACAGGCCAACCATTTTTACTACTTCGGGTAAAGAACCGCCGCCATTGCCACGCAGGTCCATGATGATACCATCAACATTCTCTGCTTTTAATTTTTGTATTTCCCTGGCCACATCTTCCGAACATTTGGCGCCATTAGGATCAGCAAAATCAATATAAAACTCAGGCAGGTAAATATAGCCTACCTTATGATCTCCATTTATGATGGCACTTTTGGCAAATGTATCGTCTAATTTTATTTCATCCCTGATAATAGGAATAACTTTTACAGAGCCATCCAGCCTTCTTACCGTTAACCTTACTTCCGAACCTTTTTTGGCTCCCCTGATTATCTTAACAGCATCTGTTACTGAATAACCTGTTACATCTACAGGTTCTTCCGCGCCCTGGGCCACTTTTATAACTTCATCTTCGGCTTTTAATTCTCCACCTTTCCAGGCGGGGCCGCCGGATATTAAATTTGCAATTTTTATTTTGCCGTCATCTTCTTTCAATTGGGCACCAATGCCAAAGAAGCTACCCTTCATCGATTCATCGAACGAACGTTTATCAACAGGCGCAAAATAATCGGTATGTGGATCCATGGTGCCGGTAATGGCATTTACGAATGTGCTGAAATTTTCATCGTTATTTTCCCTTGTCATTTTTGTAGAAAAAAACCGGCCGATCTGTTTTCTTACAGCATCTCTTGCTTCCCTTTCCAGGGTAGAGTCTGCCTTAAATTTAAAATCAGCTTTCCCTTTATTTTTTTCCCTGTCTTCCATCATCGTGGTATACCTGTCTAACGTAGCGTATTTCAGTCTTTTTCTCCAGATATCTTTTCTTTCCGCTTCTGTTTTAGGATTGCTTAATTTTTCCCTGTCGAGCATCACCTCCTCATCTTTTGTAAAATCAAAAGGTTTGGCAAGAATGTCATTATACAAACCTGCTGTTTCTTTTAAGCGGTTAATATACACATCGCTGATGGTGAAAAACGAGATCAGCTCTGCACCATGTATCTCGTCATCAATTTTAGTTTCAAATTTTTTGAACGCATCAATGTCTCCCTGGAGGAAAATATTTTTATCGCCATCCATTTCTTCGATAAATTTTTTCAAAACCAGTTTCGAGAAATTGTCATCAATCGTCTTGGGACTGTAATGTCCCTGCTCCAGCAACAGGCCCACATTACGGATGATCCTGGTGTACTTTGACTTTGGATTATCTGAATCTGGTTTACCCTGCGTTTGAAAAGCTACAAAAAGACTGGCAGCCGTAAGCACCAGTATTACCGGTATAAATTTTTTACTCATCATAAATTGTGCAATTTTTTGCATACTGTAAAAATAAAGGAAAAACCATGGTTTACATGGATAGTAAACGAAGGTATTTGAATAATGTTTTGTTAAAGCAGATTTTCGGAAACCGTTAAGGATGAACGGTAAACGAATGTCTTTCCTTTGTAAAAAGGTACTGTTTCAAATATCAGTCCAAAAAAAAATTCCCCATTAGCAGGGGAACTTTTTGTGGGTAATCGAGGGGGCTCGAACCCCCGACCCTCAGAATCACAAAATGCAGATACGAGAGCCCAAAAAATGTAAACCAATACCAGTAAAGGTTTCAATATTAGGAAAAATAAAATATGACCTAAATTGACGATTTTTATTGCTGAATGTCTGACGAAAGTTCTGACGATTTAAGTAAGAACTCGGTTATAAAATATTTGTAAAGTTATTGATCCTGTAGATAAAGTAGAATATGCTATTTTTTAAAAAAATCCAAAATATCAATTTCCAATGCTTCTGCTAATTTTACTATTGTCATAAATTCAACATTCTTCAATCCATTTTCTATCCTGCTTACCTCGGTTCTGTTAATGCCTGATTCTAGTTCTAAGTCAAGCTGAGATAGCCCTTTAGCCTGCCTTAAAGACCGTAGCTTTTTGCCAAACCTCTTTATTTCTATGTTGTACCTTTTTTCCATTATTTGTTATGGAAAAGTTCAAGGATTTCGGGAATTAATAAAGTGAGTTATAACTCACAATTGAAAATCTTTTATAATTTAGCACAATGGATATTATAATAGACTCTGTTAAATCAGAACTTCGAGCACTACAAGGGAAAAATTTACGATACGGATTTTACCGTAACATTACCTGCGTAATCCCTCATTTATACAGTCATGCTAATGAATTTTCCGAAGGATTAGCTGGAGTCAGATTTAAAGGTAAATGGGGTTTTATTGATGAAGTAGGAAACGAGATTATTCCATTTCAGTATGAATACGTTAAATCTTTTTATGCTGGATATTGCGCCGTGCGGTTAGGAAATAAATTTGCCATTATTGATAAAAAAGGAACTCCAATTACTCAGTTTATTTATGAAGAAGCGAGCGAGTTTTATTCAAAATTAGCAGCTGTCAAAATGGATTACAAATGGGGATTCATTGATAAGAGTGGCAAACAAATAGTACCCTGTATTTATAGTTTTGCAGACCTTTTTAATAATGGTTTTTCCGCTGTTGAATTAAATGATAAGTGGGGTTTTATACATGAAGATGGAGAAACAGTTATTAGCTGTGAATACGATGAAGTATTAGACTTCTCCGAAGGCCTTGCAGCTGTTAAATTAAAAGGCAAATGGGGTTTTGTTAATCCTAAAAATGAGATGGTGCTAAAACTTCAATATGAGAATACACTTGGTTTTGCAGAGGGTTTTGCGGCTGTTAGACTAAAAGGCAAGTGGGGTTTTATTGACTCATTGGGAAATGAGATTATTCCATGTAAGTATGATTTGGTTACTAATTTTTCAAAAGAATTTGCTGATGATATTACCAATGCATTCAGTGAAAAAAAGTTAGGGAAGCCATTACAGATTATTAACCTGCATAATCAAAATAAAATCAATAAAAGTAATAACACTATGCCTCTGCTTTTAGCAAAAGCCAAAGGGAAAGTAATGATACCTGGATTTCTTTTAACACCATCACCTTGGGGCGAGTACGCAAAAAATAAATTGAGTGAAAAAAGCAGGCTGATCTTTATCGATTTAGCAGGAACTGAATACGCAATACAAGATTCATCTTTTCTTCCCTCCAATTTAACACGGGATCCAGACGACCCATCTAAAGAACTTTCACGAAAAAGTTTTTACTACACATACATCAGTGATAATAATAATGATGATGACGATATAGAGTATGGTTCCAGTTATTCAAAATACGGTGGTTACAATGGATTTAGTGACGAAGATATTGACGATGCTTTTGATGGCGACCCTGAAAATACATGGAATGTTGTATAAGTTCTCTTTCACTGGTTGCGGAGATATTGGAAATATCTCCCACAGATCTTCTGCCATAAATTATAACTAATCCAAGGGAATGTAACTTATACTGAAGTGGATATTCTTATCATAACCATACTGTGCCAGTTCATTTACCACTAAATGCTCCATCAAGAATATAACATCAGAAAATTCAACCCGCTGTCCTTCATCCTTCATTCCCTGCTTTACCTGATTAAAAGCACCCTTGAATATTTTAAAATCATCCATACTTGGTAGGGTTTCTTTCGCAACATGCTCCCCTTTTCCATCTCTGCAGGCGTACTGTAAAACCAACTTTTCCGTCTTCATATCTACAAACACGTTTAACTGCCAAGGTTTATGACCTTTAGATTTTACCATGTCACTGTTTGCGGTTATGAAAAAATCTGCAACAAGTTCAAAAAATGTCTCCATTATTTAAATAAATTTATTTTGTAAAAGTAAGAGAGGTGACTCAATTGTAAAATGTATTTATGAAAGCCGTAAAACAGCTTTTGACGCTATTAACATAGATTGTATATTTGGGAAGCAAGGGAGTTTTTTCATAAACTCCCGTTGTACGCAACTTCAAAAAGAGCCTTATGACCAATAGTGTATTAAATGGTTTGAAAAATCAATGGATTTCCGAGCTTGATGCATTTACAGATTATATTAGTCATAGTAATAAAAGTATTTCTGACGCTCAGCGTCAATTTGAACAACAACTATCTACAACAAATGACAGCGAAAAGACAAAAATAATTATTGGAAGCGACCAAATGCAGGAACATTCAAAGTTGAATTCCATATTCCCTCACTTTTTTAGATTATCAACATTCGTTGGCCTTCAATTTTCTCTTGAAAATAGATTAACTGTACTTTGTTCCAGAATTCATGAAAGTAAAAAATTCAAGATTAAAGCATCAGATTTACGAGGAGAAAATATTATTGAGAAAAGTAGACAATATTTAAGTCTTGTTATTGGCTTAGATCTAGACAGTTTAAATAACGAATGGACAATACTCAAAGACTATATTAAAATTAGAAACTGTATCGTACATAATAATAGTAGAGTATTTAATGAAAAAGATAAAATGCAACAAAAAGAACAAGAACTTTATAAAACAATGTCCAAATATCCATCATTGAGAGTAGAAGATTATGGTTTGTTCTATATCACTGATGACAAATTTCTTCATGATGTTGTTGCAATTCATAAGACATATTTAACAAAGTTGCTGGATATTGCAGATTCTTCAATTTCCTAAAAGCTGCGTACAATATCGGGTTTTGTGCAAGCGGGACGTTGTATCAATCGGCTGCAAATGTGCCTGACTTGGTGTGGCGGCTAATCGTTTATGATTTTAATTATTTCTACAAAGTTGTCAAGGTTACCAATTTTTACGATGTCGCCAACGGTGTGTCCAAGTAATGAACCTGCTAAAGGGGATTTGTAATGTATCCCACCGGCCAAGTACACCTTGTTAGCAAAAATTCCTGTTGATAATTTTGCCTTTAAATTTACGCAACATGGAAAGCAGGAAACAACGCCGGGAGCTACACTTTACTATGATCAGAGCCTGGCAGCAAAGCGGG
>JBBRPX010000172.1:0-8080 GCA_038227505.1 Chitinophagales bacterium | reverse complement strand
GATTGTAATAAATTTTTGTGCGTTGGTTTTACTATCCAACGGCAAATAAAATACGGCATCTACCTCGTTGTAATTTTTTCTCACTTCATAACCACTTGGCGAAAAAAAGGAAAGTAGTATTTTATGCTCAGTATGATTTTCTTTGAGTTTTTCTATAAGCGGTCTCCCCTGCTCAAATTCGCCCAAACTTGCACAATGTATCCAAATTATTTTTTGATCTTGGGGGAATTGAGATCGCCATTTTTCAAGTTTTGTAAAAATATTTACTCGCCCTGCAAGCCATAATTTTGCTTTATTACTTTTTATTGAAGCTATCCTAACACCAACTTTATAAAAAATTAAAAATATATTATATAGAAATAGTGCCAATGTGCTTATTTTTAATCAAATGTAAAGGCATTTTTATTTTAAAGCACTATAAGGGCAAGCAATGTGTGAGGTACGCAATTTCGGAGCAGGTAAATTGTATCTTTGCCGCCGCAAAAAAGAAAATATGAGGCCAATTCAAATGGTAGATACAAAAACACAGTATCTTAAAATTAAAAAAGAAATTGATAAGGCAGTTATTGATGTAATGGAAAGTTCACGCTTTATTGGCGGACCTATTGTTACAGCATTTGCTAATGAATTAGCAGCTTATCATCAATCTAAGCATGTTATAACTTGTGCTAATGGTACAGATGCTTTACAAATAGCAATGATGGCATTAGGGTTAAAACCAGGCGACGAGATAATAACACCATCATTTACCTATATAGCAACGGTAGAAGTTGCAGCACTATTAGGTATAAAACCGATTTTTATAGAAGTAGATAAATCTACTTTTTGTATGGATGTGAATGCGATAGAAAAAGCCATCACCCCTAAAACAAAAGCAATTATTCCGGTTCATTTATACGGGCATGCTGCTAATATGGAAGCTATTATGGATATTGCTAAAAGGCACAATCTTTTTGTAATAGAAGATAATGCGCAAGGCATTGGCAATGATTATATTTTTAGCGATGGGACAAAAAAGAAAACAGGAAGCATTGGTAATATTGGATGCACATCTTTTTACCCATCAAAAAACCTAGGCGCTTTCGGTGATGGTGGTGCCATTTTTACGGATGATGATGAACTTGCTGAAAAATTAAAAATGATTGCATCTCACGGGCAAAAAACACAATACTATCATGATGTTGTTGGCTGTAATTCTCGGCTGGACGCTATGCAAGCCGCCATCTTACAAATAAAATTAAAAAAGCTTGATGAATATATTGATGCCCGCAGAAAAGCAGCAGCTTTTTATGATGTTGCATTTGCAGGCCACGACAAAATAACGGTGCCTTACAGAGCACCATACAACAATCATGTATTTCATCAATATACTTTAACGCTGCACGATACTGACAGAAATGCGCTGAATAAATATCTTGCTGAAAAAGGTATTCCTTCAATGATTTATTATCCTGTACCGGCTCACAAACAAAAAATGTTTGATGCTTTTGGCGGGAGTGAATTTCATTTACCAATTACAGATTGGCTTACAGAAAGAGTAATTTCTTTACCGATGCATACAGAATTGGATGAAGAGCAACAGGCATTTATTGTAGAGCATGTTCTGGCATTCGTAAATAAAATCAATTAATTATAAAATTATGAAAATTGCAGTAGTAGGTACAGGTTATGTAGGTTTAGTAACAGGAACTTGTTTTGCCGAAACGGGGAATTCTGTAACATGTGTAGACATTGATGCGTCAAAAATTGAAAAATTATCATCAGGTGTAATCACTATTTATGAACCTGGATTAGAGAAAATCTTTTTAAGAAATCAAAAAGAAGGTCGTCTTACATTTACGACCTCACTAAGCGAAGCAATAACAGATGCAGAAATAATTTTTCTCGCTCTGCCCACACCTCCGGGAGAAAATGGAGAAGCAGATTTAAAATACATTCTCGGCGTAGCAGATGATTTAGGAAAATTATTAAAACCGACAGATTACAAAGTCATAATTGATAAGAGTACAGTACCAGTAGGCACATCCGAAAAAGTTAGAAAGGCCATTTTGAACAGCGGAACAAATGCTATTGAACATACATTTGATGTAGTTAGTAATCCTGAATTTTTAAGAGAGGGAGTAGCAGTAGACGATTTTATGAAACCGGACAGAGTTGTGATTGGAACAAGCTCTGAAAAGGCAATTAAAATAATGAATGATTTATATGCACCGTTTGTAAGACAAGGCAATCCTGTAATTTTTATGGATGAAAGCAGTGCCGAACTTACAAAGTATGCTGCAAACGCATTCTTAGCTGTAAAAATCACCTTTATGAACGAGATCGCTCAAATGTGTGAGAAACTTGGAGCAGATGTAGATATGGTTCGCAAAGGAATTGGCAGTGATGAGAGAATTGGGAGAAGATTTCTCTTTCCCGGTATCGGATATGGCGGAAGTTGTTTTCCTAAAGATGTTCAAGCTCTTGCAAAAACAGCAGACGATATTAATTATAATTTTCAGATTTTAGATGCTGTAATGGATGTAAATAACAAACAAAAATTGCATCTTATACCAAAAATAAAAACACTGTTTGGCGATATTCTTTTAGGGAAGCATTTTGCAATTTGGGGACTTGCTTTTAAACCAAATACAGATGATGTAAGAGAGGCACCTGCATTTTATATGATAGATGAATTACTTTCAAGCGGCGCTACTGTTTCTGTTTTTGACCCTGAAGGAATGACAAACGCTAAAGCTGTTTACGCAGAAAAGATAACTTTTGCTACTAACCAATATGAGGCATTGGAAAATGCAGACGCATTAATAATTGCTACAGAATGGAATGAATTTAGGACACCGAATTTTGAAATAATAACAAAAAAGCTGCCATCGAAAATAATTTTTGACGGAAGAAATCTTTTTGAACCTGAACAAATGAAAGTGTTAGGCTATCATTACGAAAGTGTAGGAAGAAAAAAAATATCACAACTATAAAATATAATTATTTTGCAAAAAAGAATATTAATAACAGGAGCTGCAGGTTTTTTAGGATCTCATCTTTGCGATAGATTTATAAGAGAAGATTATCATGTAATTGGCATGGATAATCTAATCACGGGTGATCTAAAAAATATTGAACACTTATTTCAGCTTCAAAATTTTGAATTCTACCACCATGATGTTTCGAAATTTATTCATGTAACAGGCAAGCTGGATTATATTCTTCATTTCGCATCGCCTGCTAGCCCGATCGATTATTTAAAAATACCCATTCAAACGCTAAAAGTAGGATCGCTTGGTACGCACAATTGCCTTGGCTTGGCTAAAGCAAAAAATGCCCGCATACTTGTTGCAAGTACCAGTGAGGTTTATGGTGACCCGCAGGTGCATCCACAAAATGAGGAGTATTGGGGCAACGTAAACCCTGTAGGTCCTAGAGGTGTGTACGATGAAGCTAAACGTTTTCAGGAAGCCATCACCATGGCATACCATACATTTCATAATCTAGAAACGAGGATTATACGGATATTTAATACATATGGGCCAAGAATGAGACTCAATGATGGGCGTGCTTTGCCGGCATTTATAGGTCAGGCATTGCGTGGAGAAGATTTAACAGTATTTGGAGATGGTAGCCAGACAAGAAGTTTTTGCTATGTTGATGATTTGGTAGATGGTATTTATAAATTGCTGATGAGTGATTATGCACAACCTGTGAATGTCGGTAACCCCGATGAAATTTCTTTAAAGGATTTTGCGGAAGAAATTATAAAACTAACCGGAACCAAACAACAAATTATTTACAAACCTTTACCGGTGGATGATCCAAAACAAAGACAACCAGACATAACGAAAGCAAAAGAATTACTTAACTGGGAACCAAAAATTAACCGTGCAGAAGGATTAAAAATTACGTATGAATATTTTAAAAATTTGCCTAAAGAAGAATTAAATAAATTACCAAAAGAATTTACAAAAATTACTTTTTAACATAGAATAAAACAAAACATGTATCAGGAATTATTAGACAAAAAAAATAAGTTAGCAGTAATTGGATTAGGTTATGTTGGGTTACCAATTGCACTTGAGTTTGCAAAAAAAATAAAAGTAATAGGGTTCGATATTAATGCAGATCGTGTAAAAATGATGCAAAATAAAATCGATCCGAGCAAAGAATTGGAATCTTCTGCATTTGATGGTTGTGATATTGAGTTTACAAATGATCTTGATGTTTTAAGGGAAGCTACCTTTTTTATTGTAGCTGTTCCTACACCTGTAGATGAACACAATGTGCCTGACCTTACACCTGTATTACGTGCAAGTGAAACAATCGGGAAGGTGATTAAAAAAGGAGATTATGTAGTTTATGAAAGTACAGTTTATCCGGGTTGTACTGAAGAAGATTGTGTGCCGGTTATTGAAAAACTATCAGGATTGAAAATGGTTACTGATTATAAGATCGGTTATTCACCAGAAAGAATAAACCCAGGTGATAAAGAACATAATATTACAACTATTATAAAAGTGGTGAGTGGCTGTTGCAATGAAAGTTTGGATGTAATTGCAAAAGTATATGAGCTTGTTGTTAAAGCTGGCGTTCATAGAGCCTCATCTATTAAAGTTGCAGAAGCTGCTAAGATTATTGAGAATACGCAAAGAGATTTAAACATTGCGCTAATGAACGAGCTCTCAATCATTTTTGATAGAATGAATATAAATACTTTCGAAGTGCTGGAAGCAGCAGGCACAAAATGGAACTTTTTACGGTTTCAACCTGGTCTTGTTGGAGGGCATTGCATCGGTGTTGATCCTTATTACCTTACCTACAAATCAAAAGAACTTGGTTACGATAGCCAGGTAATACTTGCAGGTAGAAACATAAATGATGGCATGGCTAGCTACGTTGCTAAAAAAGTTTTGCAACATATCATTCAACATACTGGAAATGTAAAAGATGCTCGTGTATTGATAATGGGAGCAACCTTTAAAGAAAATGTAAGCGATATTAGAAATAGCAAAGTTGCCGATGTTGTAAAGGAATTAAAAGCTTTTTCATTAAATGTAGATATAACTGACCCACATGCCAGCAGTGATGAACTTAATCATGAGTACGGTTTTGAATTAACGCCAACAATTGGGAAAGATTATGATGCAATAATTATTGCTGTTCCACATGCTAGTTATAAGGATTTTGATGATGCATATTTTGCTGACCTTATAAAACCGAAAGCACTCATATTTGATTTAAAAGGGACTTATAGAAACTCAATTAAAAGCACGAGTTATAAGAGTTTGTAGACAAAGAAGTCGTCCCTAACTCCTCCCGAGGAGGGGAAAATGGGGACGATGAAAGCGAAGATTAGCTGAAATTGAAAATAAAAGATTAAAATCAATAAATACATTCTCCTTCTTATCCCTTCCATTTGGGAAGTATAGGATGGGCTTTTAAAACATAATCTCCTACTTCTCCCTTCCCTCTGGGAAGGACAGCATGGGCCACTTTTTTATTATGACCACATTTCACGAGGGAAGTTTAGCAGATAAAAAATTTTTAGTAACTGGTGGTGGTGGCTTTATTGGTGGCCATTTAGCAGAATATTTATTAAAAAACAGTGCAGCAAAAGTTCGTGTACTGGATAATATGGTAAATGGATTTGAAAGTAATTTAGCCGTACTAAAAGCATATCCTGCATTTGAATTTATGCACGGGGATATTAGAAATTTTGAAGATTGCAATAAAGCCTGCCAAGGAATAGATTATGTAAGTCATCAGGCTGCATTGGGCTCTGTGCCACGCTCTATAAAAGAGCCCGTTTATTTTAATGAAGTGAATGTAGGCGGTTTTGTAAATATGTTGAAAGCTGCTGTCGATAATAACATTAAACAATTTGTATACGCATCTTCATCTTCCGTGTATGGCGATGAACCTACGTTACCAAAAGTAGAATCCAAAATTGGAAATTGTCTTTCAACTTATGCAGCCACAAAAAAGACAAACGAACTTTACGCACAAATTTTTGCTGATGTATATGGTTTAAAAATTATTGGCTTTAGGTATTTTAATATTTTTGGCCCAAGGCAAGATCCTGATGGTGCATATGCGGCGGTTATTCCTTTATTTGTAAAAGGTATAATGAAGGAAACGCCTGTCTATATAAATGGTGATGGTGAACAAACAAGAGATTTTACTTTTGTAGAAAATGCTGTTCAGATTAATGTAAAAGGAATGCTTACTAATAATGACGCAGCTTTAAACAAAGTATATAATGTAGCAGTGGGCGAAAATTTTTCTGTAAATTATTTATATAATATTTGTAAAGAAAATCTCCAAAGCAATTGGGAAGCAACATACAGAGAACCAAGAGCAGGTGATATTAGAAATTCGCTTGCTGACATTTCTCTTGCAAAAGATTTATTGGGATATGCTCCTACCAAAAAATTTGAAGATGGACTGATAGAAACAATTGAATTTTTTAAAGAACTGTATAAAAATTAATAGAGGCTATTTCATCGTGAAACGTTATTATTTATAAAATTTATATTCGCCGATGCCTTTTCACAAGACTGATTTTCCCGACCTTCTCATTTTTGAACCAAAGGTTTTTAAAGACAGCCGTGGTTATTTTTTTGAAAGCTATAACGAAAATATATGCAAAGCCGAAGGTGTAGATATTAAATTTGTGCAGGATAATCAGGCAAGTTCTGAATATGGCGTTATTCGTGGATTACATTACCAGCTTGCACCATTTGCGCAAACAAAATTCATCAGAGTTTTATCAGGTAAAATTTTAGATGTTGTAGTTGATTTAAGAAAAGGATCTCCAAGTTTTGGAAATGTTTTCACTCAAGAACTTTCTGCAGAAAATCATTTGCAATTGATGGTTCCTAAAGGATTTGCACATGGCTATTCCGTACTCAGCAATACTGCCGAAGTATTTTATAAATGTGATGATTTTTATAATAAAGAAAATGAGGCTGGGTTACTTTACAATGATTCTTCATTAAATATTGACTGGCAGATACCGTCGGGAAAAGAAATTATTTCGCAAAAAGATTTAGTGCAGCCAACATTTGAAAATTGTAAACACAATTTTGAATACTAATGGAGAATTACCCATCTTCAAAAAAAAATATCTTAGTAACGGGTGCTAATGGCCAGCTTGGACGCGAGTTTCAACAAGTGCAAAATAACTTCCCCGATTATAAATTTGTATTTGTTGCAAAAAATGAACTTTCCATTTCAAATGAAAAAGCAGTAGCAGCTTTTTTTAAAAAAAATAAAATAGCTGTTTGCATTAACTGTGCGGCTTACACTGCAGTTGATAAAGCAGAACAAGAGAGAGAATTAGCGACAGAAACAAATACAACAGCAGTTGGCTATCTGGCAAAAGCCTGCAAGGCCAACGAAGTTTTATTTATACATATTTCCACAGACTATGTTTTTGATGGTTCTGCAACATTGCCTTACCATCCAAATGATAAAACAAATCCAGTAAATTTTTACGGAAGTACAAAACTGGAGGGCGAAATAAATGCTATAAAAGAAAATGCTGCCTCAATAATTATTCGTACCGCATGGGTTTATAGCAGCTCTGGTAATAATTTTGTGAAAACGATGATGCGTTTAATGAACGAAAGAGAATCAATTGGAGTTGTAAATGATCAAAGGGGCGCACCAACTTATGCCGCTGATCTTGCAGAAGCCATTATGAAAATTATTGCTACTGAAAACCCAACAGCAGGAATATATCATTACACAAACACGGGCAACATTTCCTGGTTTGATTTTGCAAAAGAAATTGCAGAAACAATTCAAACAAAATGTGTAGTAAATCCTATTGCAACAGCACAATTTCCTACGCCCGCTGCTAGGCCGGCTTACTCGGTCTTAGATACAAAAAAAATTGAAACTACTTTTCAAATACAAATTGCAGATTGGAAAAAAAGTTTGCACAAATGTATTAGCATCATAAACAATTAACAATAAAAAAAGTTGCTTGATATAAAAATGTCTGTCTCGTTATAAGACAGACATTACTGTAAAATTATTTTCCTTTTTACTCCTTTTCAATTTCTACAACACAAGCAACTACACTTTT
>JBBRPX010000171.1:0-8128 GCA_038227505.1 Chitinophagales bacterium | reverse complement strand
GGTGTACAAGTCAATAATGAGATGCGAAGACGTGAGCTATCTTGTGCAGCAGCATTGCTTATTTGTAAAATGGCAATTATGCTAACGATGAAAAAGCAAAGAAATCTTTTGTTCACAAACGTTATTTAAATCTTTTTATGTTAATGTATATCATGTTCCTCATAGATTGCATCATTAAAGATCAATAAAGGTAGGCCGTACAAGTTCCTACTAAGGTATGGTCGGGATGCAGATGTTACACTTATTCTTTAAGTGACAAAACGATGATGACCAAATCTGGGTTTTAGTTTGGCCAAACTAAAACTCCTGTGACTGCATTGATTTATCTGCTATAATTTGGTGCTTCTTTTGTGATGGCAATATCGTGTGCATGGCTTTCTCTCATGCCTGCATTGGTAATTTTGACAAATTGCCCGTTCACCTGCAAAGCCTTTATATCTGCGGCACCGCAGTAACCCATTCCTGCTTTTAACCCACCTGTGTATTGGTGAACAACTTCCTGCAAACTGCCTTTAAATGGCACACGACCTTCGATGCCTTCGGGCACAAACTTTTTTATATCATCTTCCACATCCTGAAAATAGCGGTCGCTGCTTCCTTGTGCCATTGCACCAAGCGAGCCCATGCCACGGTACTGTTTAAATCTGCGCCCTTCGTAAATAATTGTTTCGCCGGGGCTTTCTTCGGTGCCTGCAAAAACATTACCCATCATTACACAAGTTGCACCCGCAGCAAGCGCTTTAACCATATCGCCAGTGTAACGAATACCGCCATCGCTGATGATGCCGATGTTTTTATTTTTTAGAACAGAAGCTGCTTCCAACACTGCCGTAATTTGTGGAACACCTGTTCCTGCAACTATTCTAGTAGTACAGATAGACCCTGGGCCAATACCGACTTTTACAGCATCTGCTCCGGCATCTGCCAAAGCCTTTGCACCTACCGCTGTTGCGATATTACCCGCGATCACGTCTAAATTTTTATAAGATTTTTTTATAGCTTTTAGCATATCAATTACCCCTTTTGTATGGCCGTGAGCGCTGTCTAAACAAATTACATCCACACCTTCTTTGTGCAAAGCTTCTACACGTAACATGGTATCTGAGGTAATACCTACACCCGCACCAACAAGTAACTTACCGAACGAATCTTTAATGGCATTGGGATGGCTTTTTAGTTTTAAAATATCGCCAAATGTTACGAGCCCAATTAATTTACCTTGTTTGTTTACAACAGGTAATTTTTCTATTTTATTTTTTCTAAAAATAAGTTCTGCTTTTTTTAGATCTGTACCTTCAGGAGCAGTAATAAGGTTTTCTTTGGTCATTACCTCGCTTACTTTTAACTTCTTATTTATATCGAAACGAAGATCTCTGTTTGTAAGTATACCAACTAATTTATGTTGTGCATCCACAATTGGAATACCACTGATTTTATTTTCTCTCATTAAGCGCAAAGCCTCGCCAATAGTAGCATCTGGTAATAAAGTAATAGGGTCAAGTATTAAACCATTTTCACTTCTTTTTACTTTGCGTACCTGCTCTGCCTGCTGCTCAATACTCATGTTTTTATGTAAAATGCCTAACCCACCCTCTCTTGCTAAAGCAATAGCAAGTTTAGCTTCTGTAACGGTATCCATTGCTGCACTAAGCATTGGTACATTTAAGATTATTTTTTTCGTAAGCATTGTTTGTATACTTACATCTCTCGGTAAAATTTGAGAGTAAGCTGGTACAAGAAGTACATCATCAAAAGTGAGCCCTTCTCCGAAAAATTTGTTTGGATTTGTTGCTGCGGGAGATTTTTTTATTGCCATAGGCAAAGATAAAGAAAATTATAATTAGAGAAAGGTGGGGTCGGAGAAGAGACGATTGACCATGGACGATGGACGATTCCGAAGTTTCAATGTTATTGAAAAGTAGCACATTGTCTGTCATCTAATTTCTGTTGTCCATGGTGCATTGTTTATGGTCAAAAGATCATTTCTAGGTTAACTTAAACACCTTTCCCGGTAGCATAGAAACTACACCTTGCATTTCCAGCATTAATAATGCATTCGCAACAGCACTGCTACTAAGCCCGCTTTTAAAATACAACTGATCTATTTGAATACTTTCTTGCTGTGAGAGAATATCAGTAATTATTTTTTCATCAGCCGTTAGTTCAATAAAAAGTTCCCGTTGCTTTTTTACTTTTTTAGGTTCGTCCTTCCAATTCATTATGTGGAGTAAATCGTCTGCGCAGGTAATGAGTAAAGACTTGTTGTTTTTAATAAGGTAATTGCAGCCCTCACTACGCAAATCATTTACCCTGCCGGGGATGGCAAATACATCTTTGTTGTAACTGTTTGCTAATTCGGCAGTAATAAGTGAACCACCTTTTTTGCTGCTCTCAATTACAATTAATGCATCGCAGATACCTGCCACAATTCTGTTACGTCGTGGAAAATTTTGTTTGTCAGGGTTTGTGCCACTCATAAAATCTGTAAGCAAGCCACCTTGGTAAAGCATTTCTTTTGCGAGGGTTTTATTTAATGCAGGATAAATTTTGTCGAGCCCATGGGCTACAACACCAACTGTTTTTAAATTGTTTTTTAATGCTGCTTTGTGTGCAATACTATCAATGCCAAAAGCGAGCCCGCTGATAATTAAAACTTTTTGATCCGAGAGATCTTCTATCAATTTATCGCAAATATTTTTACCATAATCTGAATTATTTCTAGTGCCAACGATAGAAATTATTTTTGTTGTATTCAAATCAGCATTGCCTTTGTAATACAATAGGGTAGGGCTATCATAACAATTTAGTAATCTCTGAGGGTATGCATCATCAGTGATAAAAAGCGGAGTAATCTTATTTTTTTCGATGAATTTTATTTCGTCTTCACAAAGTTGAAAATCGGCAAAATATTTAATGGAATTGGCAGCAATAGTACCAATGCCATCAATTGCTTCCAAATGCTTTTTTGGTGCTTTAAAAATACTTTCTGCATCGCCAAAAGTTTCAATCAAAGCTTTGGCTCTTACATCTCCAATGTTTGGAACTAGGGTTAGTGCTATTTGATAGAGCAAATCGTTTGGCATGTAGGTTTGAGAGGTCAGGGTTTTGCGATTTCTAATTGTTTAAAGATCAATTCCCAAAGTCTTTTATTTAATTGAGGATGGCGTGGTATTGTAGTTTTCTTTTTTGTTTTTTAATTTTGAAAAATATCATGCTTGCTTCCATTACGTATAACAAAGCAATTATGAACTTGCAGATGTTTAATAAAAGCATTTCTTTTTACAGACATTAAGCAAAAATTAAATCTTCTTTAAACACGTCATTTTCTTCATTTTTTTCAGCCTGCATATCCTCGAGATATAATTCTAGCGCATCTAAAACGTTTGCTTTTGTTTCCTCTATACTTTCTCCCTGTTAAAGTACGGCAGGAATTTCTTTAATTTTCCCAATGAAAAAATCGTCTGATTTTGATATTACCATTGTCAGTTTCATAAATTAATTTTGCATTGTAAATTTAAGAAGTAGTTGCCATTCTAAAAGCGTTAGAAGACAGTTTTTATTTAGAAAACAATTAATTACTAATAACCGTTAATTCAGTTCTCCTGTTTTGTGCTTTACCTGCTTCTGTTGTATTGGGTTCAATTGCATTTGATTCTCCAAAGCCTTTACCGGTAAGCCTTTTGCTATCTATGCCTTGGCGTTGCAAATAAGTTATTACCGTCTTTGCACGATTTACACTTAACAAAAGATTGTCAGCAGGTTTGCCAACATTATCTGTATAGCCACTTATTTGTATGAAGAGCGCAGGATTTTCTTTTAATAAATCTGCCACCTTATTTAGTTCGATAAATGAGGTAGTTTCCAGCTCATATTTTTTTGAGTTGAAGAAGATATTTTTCAGGATAACAGATGAGCCTTTTTGCAATGGTTGGAGACCAATATTTACTACAAGCGCAGAATCATTTAGGTTACCCTGCATGGTGAAATTTCCAGAATAAAAAAGATAACCTTTTCTGTTTACGGAAAATGCATAACTTTTTCCCTCGGGCAATGTTGTAAGGTAATTTCCTTCTTCATCCGTTCTCAGTTTTGAGAGGACATAACCCGAATCAATTGTTGTTAATTCTACTGAAGAAGGAAGACCTGCATTTGTTTTTTTATCATAGATTTTACCTTTCACCCAAAAAGTTTTTTGTGCTCTTATATCTTCTCGTAATTCAAAAGTGTAGAGGTCGAGACCATTTTTAAGATCACCTTTATCACTGGCATAAAAAGCTGTTTTTCCATCTGCAGCTACAATAAGCGATCCTTCATCATCAATCGTATTAATTGGATAACCTAGGTTGGTTGGTTTTTGCCATTCACCTTTTTCATTTTTACGGCTTACAAAAAGATCGCTTGACCCGTAACCTGCATGGCCATTGCTGTTAAAGTAAAGTGTAAGGTTATCTGCATGTATAAAAGGGCAACCATCATCGCCACTTGTATTAATAGTTGGTCCTAAGTTTTCGGGCTTTTGCCAGGTTCCATTTTCTTTTCTGTGCGATACCCAAATATCAGAACCGCCATAACCACCTGCCCTTGTGCTGGAAAAATACAAGTCTCTTTTATCGGGTGATAATGAGGGTGCAGATTCCCATGCATCTGTATTTATGTTGCGTCCCATATTTTCAGCTTCACTCCACTCTCCCTTTTTATTTTTGTAAGAAATGTACAGGTCACAACTTCCCAATCCTTCGGGATAACTGCATCCCGTAAAAATGAGCCATTCTCCATCCTGCGAAATATTTTGTGCACCCTCATTAAAATTTGTATTTAGTCTGCCAGCAATTGGAGTTGCTTTTTGCCAAATGCCATTTATTTTGTTACTCTCGTAAAAATCCTCATCACCATTTATGCGCTTGTTAAAAATCATTTTATTGCCATCTACTGTTAGGGAAGGCAAATATTCTAACGCTGTGGAATTAATACTGTCACCCATATTTTGAGGGTTAAACAAATAGTTTTTTATGGTAGCTTTTTGCTTGTACTGTAATGCAAATTCATAGGTATTTTTTCTATAGTTGCCTGCTTTAATGCTCTGCTGGTTTAATTTGGGCGTGGCTAAAAAACTGTTGACTTTGTCGAGCGCTTTTTCAAAATTACCAATGCCTGCCAGCGAAATGGAGTAAGGTAATAAAAATGTACTAGCGTACAGCGAGTCTTTGGAAAAGGCTGTCTCAAAATCAGCCACGGACGCCTGGTAATTTTTCATACTTGCATAAATGCCGGCACGGGATAGATATACATCAAGGTATTTCGGATCTGCCTTTAACGCATCTGCAAGGTGGTCTATTGAAGCAGTGTATTTTCCATCGATTGCTTCCTGATACGCAGTTTCGTAAAACACCAATGCTTTTTTGTTTACTTTTTCGGGATCGTACCACTGTGCTGTGACAACATTAACCATCAAAATAAATAACACAAACAAACAAAAACGCACAAACTTTTTATCTTCCATTAGTCTTTTTTAATAATGTTGAAGATAATTTTTATAATAATAAGGTAATGTGAAAATTTAAGGGCATTTCGATGTGGTAAATCCGGTTATTTTAAACGCATTCTTATAAGCGCACCGGCTAAGGATTTACGAGCTTACAGTTGCTGTTTGATACGGCTGTTTGATAAGGTTGGTAGGGAGAAAATAAGGAGTTACTACGGTTAATCTTCCCTGTACCTTCCCTATAGGTTCCCTACAGGTTCGCTGTACTTTTACTAAATGGCTATGGCACATTTATGTACTTGTGCAATTGAAGGCTCAATTCCCACTTTGGCTTTGCCTTTATATACTCTACAATGAGTGCTGTAATTTCTTGCGACTTGCTCCATTCAGGCTGCAAATAGAGTTTGCAGTTTAGTGATACCTGTGCCGCATATTCTTCTGCCCATTTAAAATCTGTTTTATTAAAAACGATCATCTTTAATTCGTTGGCGAACGGCACAACTTCTGGCAGAGGAGCTTTAAATTTTTTTGGAGAAAGGCATATCCAATCCCATGAGCCTGACAAGGGAGACGAGCCGGAGGTTTCAATATTTGTTTCCAAACCTGCTGCTTGCAATGTCTTTGTAAGTAAAGTAAGGTCGTGCATTAAAGGCTCGCCACCTGTTATAACGACCATTTGCGCAGGTGTGTCTTTTACTTCTTTTACTAAATTTTCAATTTGTATGAGCGGATGTTTGTTTACATCCCAACTGTCTTTTACATCGCACCAAACACAGCCTACATCGCAGCCTCCTAAACGTATAAAGTAAGCGGCTCTGCCCTGGTAAAATCCTTCGCCCTGTATGGTGTAAAAACTTTCCATTACAGGCAATTGTGTACTTCTATTTTCTAAAATTTGCAATGCTAATATTATTTTTTAGCACTTGCTGCAGCAAGTGTATTTTTTAAAAGTGCGGCAATGGTCATTAAGCCAACTCCACCAGGTACTGGAGTTATAAAACTGCATTTTGGTGCTACGTTTTCAAAATCAACATCGCCTTTAATGGCAAATCCAGATTTTTTGGAACTGTCTTCAACTCTTGTAATACCTACGTCAATTACTACTGCTCCTTCTTTGACCATATCGGCAGTTAAAAAACCTGGAATGCCCAATGCTGCAACGATAATATCTGCGCCAGCACAAATTTTCTCCAAATCTTTTGTTCTGCTGTGGCAAAGTGTTACGGTACAGTTTCCATAGGGGGTATTTTGGCTTAATAAAATACTCATTGGTCTCCCTACAATATTGCTACGCCCAATAACCACCGCATGTTTACCAGATGTTTCAATCTGGTAATGTTGCAGCATCAGCATGATGCCGAGGGGTGTTGCAGGTACAAATGTTTCTAACCCCTGCACAAGTTTTCCGACACTTATCGGATGAAAACCATCCACATCTTTTGCAGGATTAACCAGGTTTATTATGGCAGCTTCATTGATATGTGCAGGCAATGGTAATTGTACCAGAATGCCGTTTACATCATCATCTTCATTTAATTTAACAACGGCTTCCGTAATCTCCTGTTCTGTAGCTGTTGCATCAAACCTGATAAGGGTGCTTGTAAAACCAACATCTGCACAATTTTTAATTTTACTTGCAACGTAGGTCTCACTTGCCCCATTATTGCCAATCAATATTGCCGCAAGGTGTGGTGTATGACCGTAAGCATTTTTATGAGCAATAGTTTCAATAATTACTTGTTCTTTTACCACATTCGCCACTATTTTACCGTCTAAAATTTGCATGCGCAAAAGTATAAAACTATATCCATTATTATTTTTTTGATAGATATGCAACATTTTCCCAATTTTATTTATCTTTCGATAACAAAACCAACACTGCTTTGAGAAAATTATTACCAACAATAATTTTATTAATTTTTGGGGTGCATTTATGTTTTTTGGTAACTGCCCAATCACTTCGGTATTCTATAGGAATGCCTTACCTAAACTTAAGTGCTTATTCCACAAAACAAACAGATCCGTTTTCGTTTACTGGAAACCAGGCCGCTCTGGCAAAAGCCACTACAGGAGGCATAGGTGTTTACGGGGAGCGTAGATTTTTGCTTGCTGATAACAGTGTATATGCTGTTGCTGCAACAGTTCCCACCAGGTTGGGAAGTTTTGGCGTGCAGGTTAATTATGCAGGATTTCAAAATTTTAATGAACAAAAAGCGGGGCTTGCCTATGGCAGATCGCTCGGTGATAAAGTTGATATTGGCATTCAGTTTAATTACTATGGCTATAAAATTCCTGCTTATCAAAACGGAGCTGCTGTTAATTTTGAAGGTGGTGCCATTTTTCATTTTTCAGACAAGTTAAATGCCGGTGTGCATGTGTACAACCCTGTTGGCGGTACTGTTGACAAAGTAAATGATGAAAAACTTGCAGCGGTTTATAAGTTTGGATTAGGTTACGATGCATCAGAAAATTTTTATGTGAGTACAGAAAGTGTAAAAGAAGACTACCGGCCAGTAAACGTGACAGGAGGCTTTCAATACAGGTTTAAAAAACAGTTTTTTGCGAGAGCAGGTTTTAGAAGTGACAACAGCACAGGTTATGGTGGTGTTGGTTTTTTGTACGAAAAATTAAGGATTGATGTTGCTG
>JBBRPX010000170.1:0-8158 GCA_038227505.1 Chitinophagales bacterium | reverse complement strand
TTTAAACATTGATTAAAAGTTAACAAGTAAAAAAGGTGCCATTGAAGCACCTTTTTTTAATATAATTATAGGAAGTAAACTAGCCCCACACCAAAGCACTGGCGCCTAAAATAGCCGCATCACTTTCTTTTAACTCACTAAAAATAAGTTGTACTTTATTTCTAAAAATAGGTAGCAGGTTTCGTTCCATACTGTCTTTTACAGGCTTCATTAAAATATCGCCTGCTTTTGTAAGACCGCCAAATAATATAATCGCCTGCGGAGAAGAGAACATCACAAAATTTGCAAGAGCCATACCTAAAATATCACCCGTACTCATAAATACTTTTTTAGCAAGAGAATCTCCTGCGAGGGCTGCGTCGAAAACCATTTTACTGTCCACGGTTTCCATCGGAACATTTCTCAACACACTTGGTTCGTCTGTTCCGGTCATATATTCTTTAGCAGTAATGGTTACACCAGTTGCACTTGCATAACTTTCCAGCGAGCCTAATGAACCAGTATTTGGATGTACTCTTCCACCTGGAACAACAATTGTATGCCCTAATTCACCTGCAAATCCATCATGGCCAAGAATCAATTCGCCATTTGCAAATATGCCGCTGCCTACACCCGTACCAAGTGTGATCATGATAAAATCTTTCATACCTCTTGCTGCACCATACATAAATTCTCCGACAGCAGCAGCATTAGCATCGTTCGTTAGTTTAGCAGGTAACCCAAATTTTGCGGTTACTAAATCCGCCAGATGTACAATACCTTTCCAATGCAAATTTGGTGCATACTCTATGGTACCTGTATAAAAATTTCCATTAGGTGCACCCATGCCAATACCAACAATATTTACATGCTGTAGTTTTTCTATTTCGGGGTGAAGTTTTTCATACAATGCATTTATAAAATCGTTTATTAAAGGATATGCATCTGTTTTAATACACCCTTCAAATACGATTTGTCCACGATGATTTACAATACCGTATTTGGTATTTGTACCACCAATGTCAATTCCAATAGCATGATCATTTGATATATCCAGCATTCGTTTAATTTTTTTAAGATCAGGTAGTATTCTATCGTTCGTAATTTCTGATTGTATCATAATTAGTGTCCTACTGCATCGCTAGATACATCGTAATTTATCCCTTGTTTGCCTAAGATACCTTTTACCACAAAAGCAAAAAATGCAAGGTATGCATAACATGCAGCAGCAATCCAATAAGAAGCGTGAATACCATAACCATCTACAGTAGAACCAGCTTGTAGAAAATCTGCAAACTTGCCTTGAATAGGGGGAATAATACCTCCACCAAGTATCATCATAATTAAAAATGCTGAACCTTGTGTCGTGTACTTACCTAAACCGGCAACTGATAAGCTAAAAATACAAGGCCACATTATAGAACAAAACAACCCTCCACTTAAAAATGCATAAATAGCGACTGTACCTGTAGTTTGTGTGCCAATCACCATTGCTGCTACACCTAATAAAGAAAATATTAATAGAGTTCGTGCAGGTTTATTTTTACTAACAAAAAATGCTGCGATTTGAATAACTACACATGCAACATACCAATACAACTTTTGCATATCGTATCCAAAAGCTCGGTTCACTAAAATTAAAATTCCGAATGCAACGAACGGAACGATGAATTGAAGAATAACTGTTTTTTGCTTACTAAGGTTAAATGCACTTACCGCAAACGCCCACCTGCCTATCATTAAACTTCCCCAATACATAGCCACATAAGGTGTGGCTTCAGATGAGGTTAAATTTCCGAACCCGTCATGTTTGAGAAGCTCCGTCAAATTACTTCCAACCGTTACTTCAACACCAACATAAAAGAATATACCGAGCATACCCAACAGCAATTGCGGATATTTCATAGCGCCCCAACCATTTGCATTTTTCTTAGCAGAAACGTTTGAGTATACAAGCCCTAAGACAATTACTGCAAATGCACCAATTAACCACTTTAAGCGATAAGCCTCTTGTGCGTGCTTTTCTGTATCAGAAATAGAATTTGAAACACCCATATAACTGCTAAAAATGGGAACAAACATAACAGCCAACAGCCCGGTCATAATAAGCAAAGTGTAAAGTGCTTTGTTAGCATGTTCTGTTTTTTCTAAAGTAATTCCTGCAGGAACTTTTTTGGAAAAATAAAATAAAGCTGCTGCCGCAATGAAAAGAGAACCTACACAACTGTACAATAAAACCACTTTCCCCAAACTTAAACTGGCAATTTTTTCATCAGTAATAGCAGCTGTAGTTCCGAACAACGCTATACCAACTACCAGAGGACCAATGGTGGTTCCGAAAGAATTAATGGCCCCACCCAAAGTTACACGGCTTGTACCTGTGCTTGGGTCCCCCAATGCAATAGCAAATGGCTGAGCAGCTGTTTGTTGTAATGAAAACCCTAGCGCTACAACAAATAAACCGGCAAGCATACCTGGGAAAGTTCCAAGATCAACTGCAATAATCATTACTACTGCCCCTAATGCAGAAAAAAGTAACCCATAAATAATACCTTTTTTATAACCCCATTTTGCTACTGGATCATTACCCTTCATTGCACCTACAGCAAATAAAAGAAGTGCGCCAATAAAATAAGCAAAGTAAAATGCGGTATCAACTAACTGACTTTGAAATTGATCTAAATGAAATTTGTTTTTACAAAAAGGAATAAATACACTGTTACCCGCAGCAATAAAACCCCAAAAGAAAAATACGGTTACCAAAGTACCAAGGGCTCCATAATTTGTAGGTATGATATTACCTTTAGAAGAAGTATTTATTTTGTCATCTGCTGTTGCAATCATATAAGATGGTTTTGTGCCTCAAAATAGTGTAAATATTTATTAACAAAAAAATAATTTATCTCATCAAAAATATTAATCCTTTATAAAAAGATAATGATGAACAATATTTTAAAAAGTAGATTTCATTTTAGTAACAAATTATAAATGTATAAATCTCAAACATTATTAAAATTTAAAACCGAAATTATTTTTTGTACATCGTTTTAAAATTATTCAGAATTTACTTCATAAATTCATTCTAAATATTTAACTGCAAAATGGAAATTATTCATGTAAGTGCTGAGTGTTATCCTATGGCGAAAGTTGGCGGCCTTGCAGATGTTGTGGGCGCTCTGCCGAAATACCTTCAAGCAAAAGGGCATATTGCAAAAGTTGTTATGCCCATGTACCGCACTAAATTTTTGTATGAAAATGAATGGGAGGTGGTACACAAAGGAAATTTTTCGATGGAGAAAATGAACTTTGATTTTACCATCATTAAAGAAAAAGACAATAAACTTGGTTTTGATTTGTATTGTATTGACATCAACGGATTACTGGACAGAGAAAAAGTATATGGCTACGATGATGATACAGAAAGATTTGTAGCTTTTCAAATTTCCGTATTAGAATGGATAAATAAATGGGAACACCTACCGGATGTTATTCACGTACACGATCACCATGCAGCACTTATTCCGTTTATGATACAGGAATGTTTTGCTTATGGAAAATTAAGAAACATCCCAACTGTTCTTACTATTCACAATGCACAATACCAGGGTTGGATGGAATGGGAGAAAGCTGCTTACCTGCCTGCATGGAACACCTGGAAATGGGGACTGCTTGATTGGAATAATATTGTTAACCCACTCGCCTGTGGCGTAAAATGTGCCGACGCCGTTAATACCGTAAGCCCCGGCTACATGCTTGAATTAATGGAAAACGCAAATGGGTTGGAAAGTTTATTTAGGACGGAAAGTTTTAAATGCTCGGGTATAATAAATGGTATTGATTACAAAGTATGGAACCCTATTACAGACACTTTTATACTTGATAATTTTTCAGTAAAAGATTATACAGATGGCAAAGCGCTAAACAAGAAGAAACTTTGCGACGACTTTGAATTAGACATTTCTTTACCCCTGTTTGTTTTTATTGGAAGGCTTGTGCAGGAAAAAGCCGCAGACCTACTGCCGGAGGCTATCAACAATGCATTAAGATTATATACCGGAAAATTAAACTTTTTAATTCTCGGCAGCGGTGACCCTGAAGTTGAGAACGACCTGATGGCATTACAAAATAGATTTGTTGGATATTATAATTCACAAATAACTTACAATGAAAAATTGAGTCATTTAATGTATGCAGGCGCTGACTTTCTACTAATGCCGAGTAGGGTAGAGCCTTGTGGATTAAACCAGCTATATGCTATGCGTTATGGCACTGTGCCCATTGTGAGACGCACTGGAGGCTTAAGAGATACAGTAAAAGATATTGATGAGACAAATGGGTATGGGTTGTGTTTTGATTATGCTTCGTTAACGGATATTGATATTTCTATTCAGCGTGCGCTTGAACTTTTTGCTGACAAAAAGAAAATGAAAGAGATTAGAAAGACCATGATGCAAATTGACAATAGTTGGACAGCAAGTGCACAACAATACATTAACCTTTATAATTCTGTTCAAAATAAATAAAAAACCATGACTAGCAAACAAGTAGTAGCAGTAATTTTAGGTGGCGGTGCAGGCTCCAGGCTTTATCCGCTAACAGCAACAAGAAGTAAGCCTGCCGTGCCTATTGCAGGAAAATACAGGTTGGTTGATATACCCATTTCTAATTGTATAAACAGCAATATAAACCGCATGTTTGTGCTTACACAATACAATTCAGCATCGCTTAATAAGCACATAAAAAACACCTACCAGTTTAGCGGTTTTAGCAGTGGGTTTGTAGATATACTCGCTGCGGAACAAACGCCTGACAGTCTTGGTTGGTTTCAGGGAACTGCAGATGCTGTGCGACAATCATTAAAGCACATTGAAAAAAATGATTTTGAATATGTGCTCATTTTAAGCGGCGACCAATTGTACCAAATGGATTTTGCAGAAATGATAGACAACCATCAAAACGCCTGTGCAGATATTACGATAGCAACAATACCCGTAAGTGAAAGAGAAGCAACTGAGTTTGGTATCTTAAAGGCAAATGAAACACACCACATAACTTCATTTATTGAAAAACCCGCAGCAGAATTGTTGCCTGATTGGGTGAGTGATACAGGGCAAGATATGCAGATGATGCAACGCAATTACCTGGCATCTATGGGTATTTATATTTTCTCTAAAAAAGTGTTGTTTGATTTGCTTGAAAAAGAAAAGAAAGATGCAACGGATTTTGGTAAAGAAATTATACCGGATGCTATCAGTAAATACAAAGTTATAAGCTACCAATATGGTGGTTATTGGACGGACATTGGAAACATTTATTCATTTTTTGAGGCAAACCTTGCGCTCACTATGGATATTCCGCCGTTTAATTTGTTTGATAACCAGCGTATGATTTTTAGCCGTGCCCGTATGCTGCCACCGGCTAAAATAAGTGGTACAACTATTACACAAACCCTAGTGGCAGAAGGTTGTATCATTCACGCAAAATCTATCACCAACTCTGTAATAGGTATCAGAAGCAGAATTGGAAGTGGCAGTGTATTGGAAAGCTGTTATATAATGGGCAACGATTTTTACGAAACAATTGCAGAGATATCACACAATTTTGAACACGGGGTGCCAAAAGTTGGTATTGGTGATAACTGCGAATTAAAAAATGTAATTACTGACAAAGACTGCCGCATTGGTAACAATGTAAAAATTAACGGCGGTTCTCATTTAGCGGATTCAGATCACTCTTTATTTGTTGTAAAGGATGGAATTGTGGTTATTAAAAAAGGCGCTACCATTGTGGACGGGTTTGAATTATAAAAGTCTTTAACAGTTAAAATAAAAAAGCAGCTTTAAAAGCTGCTTTTTTATTTTAACGATACCTGTTGGTAAAAAATATTTCTACAACAACAATCCCCAAACAAACCGTTTTTTCTGTTGAATGTTTTCATCAGTTTGCTCACCGTAGCTATACCAGTCTTTTGTTCGTTCCTCAATGGTTTTAATTACAAAAGGCATGGAGTAATATTTTTTTGCAGGAGATGGTAGGATTGTATTAACAGCCACATTATTTACAGAAACTTTTGTTGCTATCCACGATGTAAAAAGTCTTGGAATGGTCACTCCCATTATCATACCCGGTAATCCGTTTATGGAACATGGTCCGCCGGAGATCATGATTTCATCAGTGTAAAAAGCAAAAACATATACGCTGTCAAAAATTTTTGCTACAGCTTTTTTGCAGTTAAAGCCTGCTATATTTCTATTTTCATTTGTTAGGGTCCATTTAAGATTTAAAATACTGTCTTCAATATTAAAAGCAGAACCGAAAATATTTTTTTGAATGATCATTTTGTTGGAATTATGGTCTAAAAACCAAGTGTTGGTTTCGTCATCTTTGCGCATGTAATCAGGCATCTTATCTGTTTCATTCCAGCGGTTAAACTTATAAATACTTTTATTATCAGCAAATGTAAAAGTGTAATAACCGGTTTTAAAAGTAGGCAATTTGTCTTTCATCATTTCATCCCACGAGTTGTTGCCCATGTTCTTTTTTATGTTCGCTTTTACTTCATATTCTATTGTTGCCTTGTCAATAAAAATCTGTGCAAAATTTTTGCTGCCGGCAAATAACACTATTATTAATACTGTCAATATTTTCATACTACTATTTTTAAACTTAAATTATTTAGTTGCTTTGTTTTTAAAATTCCATGTAAAACCAAGCATCCAATATCTTTTTAATCTATCATTTCTTGTTTCAGTAAATGTATTGCTGAAAAAATTTCTGTCAACACCAATATTTTGGTTCAAAATATCTCTTACCAAAAAGTAAAAAGTATACTCATCTTTTTTAAATGTTCTTTGTAACCGGGCATTCCATAGATTATTAGTTATACCGGGTATCTGTGCAGTTTTTTGTCTTATGTTTAAGTTGTAGTTGGTATTTACAGACCAAACCTTTTTATAATACACTGTTGCATCAGCACCCAACTCATGAGTAAAATAGCTTATTTTATTTTTGTTCTGTGAGGTTTTTTGCAGATTATAATTTGGACTGTAGTTAGTGCTTATATCAAACTTTTTATCTTTCGACTTCGATACACTCAACGATAAACCTGCATTTGTATTTTGAGAAAAACTTTTTTGGTTGTTAATGAAATCGGCAAATTTATTATAGCCAAAATTACCGTTAAGATTAAATCTGGTATCTATTTTTTTTACTTTTAAACCGCCGCCACCATAATAATTAATTGATAAATTTCCATTTGTATTAATGGGTTGTGTAATTGTTTTGCCGTTTGTTTTATCAATTAATCTATTATTTGTAATTGAGTTTTGTACCAGGTTCAAGTTTAATCCCTGATAGAAATAAATATCTTTTATAAAATTATAACCATTGTTGTTGATGCTGAAATTATTTGTAAAAGAAGGCTTAAGATCCGGATTACCCAGGTATTGATTATACTGGTCATTGTTGTTTCTTAAAGGCTGTAACTGATCAATGGTTGGTTGCCTGGTACTTCCATTATAGCTCACAGTTACATTGTGGTTTGATTTGTAAGCGTAAGTCATTCTAGCAGAAGGAAAAAAGTTTGTAAAAGTTCTGTTGTAGATTTTATTAAGTGATAAATCCTGCAAATCGAAATTTATAAAACTTACACCACTGCCTACATTAATTTTAAATTTTTTGTAAGTATAATTAATTTTTGCAGAAGGTATATTTTGCGTAATATTTTGTTTAAACCTGTTGGAAAGCGTATCTACTTTTGTATCGTATTTTGCAGATGCGTTGCTATATTCAAAAGTAGATTGTCCGTTTGTGCCTTTGTTTAAACTTAATTGATAACCAAGCTCCAAAGAATAATTCTTACTGAGTGGCTCGGTATATATTAATTTAGAACTTATAACTGAAGTTGATTTTTCAAAATCTTTCATTTGATTAAGATTTGGCAATTCAACCAAAAATCTATTGAGCGTATCAGATTTTAAAAATGTTTTCCCTTCGTTTTCGAGCAAATTCCAGTCTGCAGTTACAGACAATGTTCTTCGTACTTTTTTAAATTTATGCTTAAATACTGCATTGCCTGAGTAGGCCTGTTTATCGCTTTTTGTAGATAAAAATCTGTCGGTTCCATTTTTAAATGTGCCGGTTCCGCCCCGGGTAATGCTGCTTCTATTCTCATTACTTT
>JBBRPX010000169.1:0-8183 GCA_038227505.1 Chitinophagales bacterium | reverse complement strand
TTGGATCAGATATATATTTTTCTATAGCAACTTTTGCAGCAGCGTATTGTTGCTTATCCATTATTTTTCCAATATCCTCAAGTGATTGTGCTTTTGTGCTAGCAGCAGCAAACAAAACAAAGGAAAAAACGCATAATTTTTTCATGTAATACTATTTTAATTTAGAAGTTAAAGTTATTTGAATAATCTTAAAAGTTATCATAAATAGCTGCCATTTTATATTTGGTAATATTCAATATTAGGGTTAAGGAGATATCGCCATTATTCATGTGAAAATTATTTAGCCAATATAACACGCATTAACTTTAATTTTACGTTCATTCTTAAAAGTTAAAATTGATAAGTAAAGAGACCATACAAATTATACAAAATACCATAAAAATTGAAGAGATAGTAGGCTCTTTTGTAAACCTAAAAAGGCGTGGATCAAATCTTTTGGGGTTATGTCCTTTTCACAACGAAAAAAGTCCATCCTTTACAGTTTCACCGGCTAAAGAAATTTATAAATGTTTCGGTTGTGGCAAAAGTGGCAATAGCATCGGGTTTTTGATGGATTTGGAAAAATACAGTTATGTAGAGGCACTTAAATGGCTTGCAAACAAATATAATATTGAGGTTGAAGAAACAGAAACAACACCTGAATTAAAATTATATCAACAATCATCTGATAGCCTTTTCGTTATTAATAATTTTGGTCAGAAGTTTTTTTCAGAAGCACTTTTTAAGTCTGAAGAGGGGCAGGATATTGCATTAAGCTATTTAAAAGAAAGAGGATTTAGAGAAGAAATTTTAAAAAAATTTCAGATAGGTTACAATCCGGAAACCGGAGACCAATTTGCCAAGGCAGCGGTATCGTCTCAGTTTAACAAAGAACTGTTGAAAAAAAGTGGCTTGGTCGTTGACAGAGATGATAAATTAAAAGATAATTACAGAGGGAGAATAATTTTTCCGATACACAATCAAAGCGGAAAAATTTTAGGATTTGGTGCTCGTTTAATTAAAAAAAATGATAAGGCGCCAAAATATATCAATACCCCCGAAAATGAAATTTATTTAAAAAGTAAAATTTTATACGGCTCCTATTTTGCCCGTATGGCTATTGACAAGGCAGATGAATGTTTGTTGGTAGAAGGTTATACAGATGTAGTAAGTCTACACCAGGCAGGTGTAGAAAATGTTGTTGCGAGTGGCGGTACTTCTCTTACCCCTGACCAACTGCGATTAATAAAAAAATATACAAATAACCTTACAATTATTTATGATGGCGATGGAGCAGGTATAAAAGCAGCCGTTAGAGGAATGGACCTTGCATTAGAGGAAGGTTTAAATGTAAAACTTGTATTAATACCTGACAATGAAGACCCTGACAGTTACGTTAATAAAATTGGGCCTATAGCTTTTAAAGAATTTATATACAACAATAAAAAAGATTTTGTAATCTTTCAACTTGGATTATCGTTGAAAGAGGCAGGAACTGATTCTGTAAAGAAATCAGCAATTGTAAATCGTATTGCAGAAACGATTTCAAAAATTACCAAGGCTGAACATTTTACAAAAAGACAAGATTATATACAACAGGTTGCTGAGTTATTAAAGATTGATGAAGCAGGTTTAAACGACCTCGTAAACAAATTCATTAGAGAAAAAATTCAGAAAGAAGAAAGCAGGGATCAAACAAACTTAATTTTAAAAAATGAAGACGTTTCTTCTAAACAAGAAACAGCTGAAGACGACAAGATTGAATCTTTATTTAATAAAGATGAATTACAGGAACGTGCAATTGTAAGAAGTTTATTGGAATTTGGATTGAAAAAATGGAATGAAGAACTGAGTGTGGCTGAATATATTTTTCAACAAATGGACGAGAATGATTTAGTTGTCATGATTGAAAATCCTGTATTGGTTAAAATTGTGGATAGTTTCAGAAACTTATACAACAACGGAGAAAACCCGACAAAAAACGACTTTTTATATTATGAAGACGAAATTGTAAGTAGGCTTGTAATAAGTTTAATGGATACACAAACTGAAATTAGCTCGAGGTGGAAGGAGCATTTGGAGGGAGATATATTAACGAGGGAAGATTTATTTAAAGAAGAAGTAATTTCAACATTGGCGTATTTTAAACTCAGAAAAATTAAAAAGCTCATAGACGAAAATCAAAAGGGACTTGAAAAAAGTACAGACGAAGGAGAGCAATTCTTATGCTTGAAAACCCATGTTGAACTTAAGTTGGAAGAGCAAATGATAACAAAAATCTTAGGCACAGTAATTTTTAAATAAAAAAAAGTTCAGTTTAAAAACTGAACTTTTTTATTTTTATCTTATTTTTTTATCGGTTTATAAAAACTTAATGCTTCCGGCATATACCCCTTTAACCTGCTTATTCGGTTATTGTCTGATGGGTGACTTGATAAAAACTCTGGTGGTTTTTGTGAATTTTCACCTGCGGTTGCCATTCTATTCCAAAAAGGAATTGCCTCTTGAGGATTGTAACCTGCCATGGCACAAAATAGTAATCCAAAATGATCAGCTTCGTATTCTGCATTACGTGAATTTCTTAAACCTGCAACACCAGATCCTAATCCGAAGACAGTATTAAAGATTGATGCCTTTTGCTCATTGCCAATAGACGCTCCAACAATGCCACCTATTCCCTGCAAAACATATTGTTTACTTATAGCCTCGTTAGTATGCTTTGCTACCGCATGTGTAATTTCATGACCAAGTACCACTGCTAATGCTGCCTCATTTTGTGTTATAGGGAGTAAGCCTGTATACACAACCACTTTACCACCAGGCATACACCAAGCATTTACATCTTTACTATCTACTAAATTAAATTCCCAGTTATAACCTGCAAGTACCTCACCCTTTCCTTGACCGTTATAATAGGTAGTTATGGCATTCGCTATCCTAGAACCTACTCTTTTTACCATTTCAGCATCTCTGTTGTTGCTGCTGCTAACGACTTTACTTTCTGATAAAAATGTACGGTATTGTGTTACTGCATCAGCCTGAAGTTGTTCATCGGGAATGAGGCTTAATTGACTTCTTCCTGTTACAGCGTTTGTGGAGCAAGATGTAACGGATGCTGCTATTGCTAAAAGTAAAATTAATTTTTTCATTATTTGGGTTTTATGTTTAAACGATTTAAACAATACCCGTACCAACTTTTATAATTGGAACCTTGTGAAGTTATTTTTGACGATTTTTTCGCTTATCCCTATGCTTTAAAATTGGAATTCTACTTTCTACACCACGCAGTAATTTGCCAATATTTTTTTGATGGGTTAATATTATAAGTAATGCAACAAACAAAGCGAACACTCTGTAAAGAATTTCATGCTCATTCCATATCCATAAAACGGAAACAGGAAGCATTAAGCCGGCTAATATTGAACTAAGAGAGACAAATCTTGTAAGGTAAAGTACAATCAAAAAAACCGCCACACAACTACCTGCAATAACTGGTTGAATTGCTAGAATCATTCCAAATAATGTTGCAACTCCTTTACCACCTTTAAAATCTGCCCAAATTGGAAATACATGCCCAAGCACTGCAGACAAGCCCAACCCAATCATGAAATTGGTTCTTTCTAAACCGCTACCCTGCTGCAAATAATAAGGCAGGAAATTATACAATGCTACTGCAGCCATGCCTTTTAAAATATCGCATACCATTACTATTGTACCGTATTTTGAACCCAACACTCTAAAAGTGTTTGTTGCACCCATGTTACCACTTCCGTATTCTCTTATGTCTATTCCGAAAAACCGTCGGCTTATAATAAGTGCTGTCGGTATTGAGCCGATCATGTAGGCAAATATTATAAATAGAAGTTCCTTCATGCTTGATATTTAATTAATTGTAAAGCAAATATAACAGAAAATGTAGGTTTAGGGTGTTAAAAATCGAAAAAGTAATTCACATATTATAATGAAAATACTCAAAACGAATTTGAAATTTTAATAATTTGATAAGTCTTTTATTTGCATTTTTTATTAAAAATCTTAGTTATTTGCCAAAACAGATAGCCAATTATCTTTTTTAAAAATGGCTTTTATTGTTAGTCCACCATTTTGAAGCGCATCACTAATTTGCTTTTCATCATGTAACATAATCCCACTAAAGAGAAAAACTGCGTTTTGATCTGCTGCATCTTTTAATGCTTTAATATTAGCTTTAATAATATTTAAGTTAATGTTGGCAAGAATAATTTGTGCTTTACTATCTACAACAATTGTTTCTGCTAAAACCAAATCCGTTTTAACACAATCATTCTCTTTCAAGTTTTCGGTAGCATTGGTAATGCTCCACTCATCGTTGTCAATTGCAATAATTTTACCCGCGCCCATTTTTTCAGCTAGAATTGCAAGCACTCCTGTACCGGTTCCAAAATCAATTACTAATTTACCTGCAAAGTCAATTTCACTCATATGCTCAACCATCAGATGGGTTGTTGCATGATGGCCAGTGCCAAAACTCATTTTAGGGGTAACCGATATATCGTACAAGAAAGAACGATCAGCATTATGAAAATTCGCTCTTATGTAAGCGAATGGTATTTTTGTAGAAGGATGCAATACCTTTACTGGTTCAAAATCAGCTTCCCATATTTGGTTCCAATTCTGTTGCTTAATAATTGATTTTAAATATTTAACATTACTTATCTCTATAATATTATTAAATAATTCTTCAATAAATTCAGTTTCTTTTATAAATGCTTTCAAGGTTTTCTGCTCTTCTTCAAACCCTTCAAATCCAATATCTGAAAGCAGCGCAACAAGTAGTTCCCTTGTAGCTTCTTCTATATTTTCAAAAGTAATGGCTAAGTATTCCATAAATAAAAAACTGCAACCGTTTATAGATTGCAGTTGTATTTTTTAATGTTTAAATTATTGTTGTGGTGCGTCCGGTCTTGCAGGAGCTTCCGGTTTAGGCATCAAAGCTTTTCTACTTAATTTAAATTTACCGGTACGTTGGTCAATTTCAAGCAATTTCACTTTTACCTTTTCGCCCTCTTTAAAAATGCCATCCATCGTTTCTAACCGCTTCCAGCTAATTTCACTGATGTGCAATAAGCCTTCTTTCTTCGGTAGGAATTCAACGAATGCACCAAATTCCTTAATGCTTTTCACGGTTCCTTCGTATGTTTCTCCTACAACTGCAGTCGCAACAAGGCCTTGAATCCAAGAATATGCTTTGTCTAACGCAACTTTATCTTTACAGAAAATGCTAACAGAACCTGCGTTATTCACTTCTTCTATATTTACAGTTGCGCCTGTTTCTCTCTGTATTTCCTGAATCACTTTACCGCCTGGTCCTATCACCGCACCAATATATTCTTTGTCAATAGTAAACTTAATCATTCGTGGAGCATGTGGCTTAACATCTGCACGAGCAGCTTCAATAGTTGCATGCATTGCATCAAGTATATGTAAACGACCTTTACGTGCTTGTGCCAAAGCACTGCGCATAATGTCCATGCTCAATCCATCAACCTTTATATCCATCTGCACGCCACAAATACCATCACGGGTACCGGTAACTTTAAAATCCATATCTCCTAAATGATCTTCATCACCTAAAATCTCAGTTAATACTGCAAATTGGTCACCTTTTTTAATTAACCCCATTGCTACACCGCTCAAATGTTTTTTAAGTGGAACACCGGCATCCATCAATGCAAGCGAACCTGCACAAACCGTTGCCATTGAAGATGAACCATTGCTTTCTAAAATATCACTCACTACACGAACCGTGTAAGGATATTCAGCACCCGGCATCATTTGCTTTAAAGAACGCATTGCTAGGTTACCATGGCCTACTTCTCTTCTGCCAACACCACGCATCATCTTTACTTCGCCAGTCGAGAACGGCGGAAAATTATAATGCAATATAAATTTTGTATAATCCGAATGGTGTGCGCTTTCAACAAGTAATTCATCTAAGGGCGTACCTAAAGTAACTGTTGTAAGTGATTGTGTTTCACCTCTCGTGAACAAAGCAGAACCGTGAGGAGTTGGTAAAATATCTGTCTCCATTTCTAGTTGACGTATATCTTCTGTTCCTCTGCCATCCAATCTTTTACGATCGTTTAAGATCATATCCCTTACAACATTGTATTGCAATTCTGCGAAATAATGACCGATTAAATTTTTGTCTTTCTGCTCTAATTCTTCCCCTAAATGTTCTTTAAGTTCAGTTTTTAAGGCAGCAAAAGCATCACTTCTTTCATGCTTTGCAGAAGCAGCCGATGAAATAGCATACATTTTATCTTTAGCAAAAGCAATAACTTTTGCATCTAATTCCTCGTTTCTGTATGGCTTTGTATAATCTCTTTTTACGTTTGAACCTACTAAATCTCTTAAATCTTCCTGTGCTTTTACCTGCACCTGAATTGCTTCATGAGCAGTTTCAATAGCTAGAATCAAATCTTCCTCACTACATTCTTTGCTCTCTCCTTCTACCATCATAATATTCTTGCTGGTAGCCGCTATTAAAAATTCCATATCAGCCGTAGCTAATTCTGTACGAGTTGGATTAATGATGATTTTGCCATCCACACGTGCAATGCGTACTTCAGATATGATTTCCTGAATTGGAATATCTGAAACAGCCAATGCTGCTGATGCCGCAAGACAAGCAAGTGAATCAGGCATTACTTCATCATCAGATGAAATAAGAGAGATTAATACCTGCACATCGCACAAATAATCTTCGGGAAATAAGGGGCGCAATGCACGATCAATTAGCCTTGAAGTAAGTATTTCGTAATCGTTTAAACGAGCTTCTCTTTTAAAGAATGAACCAGGTATACGACCGTTAGATGCAAATTTTTCCTGATAATCTACAGATAACGGAAAAAATGATTGACCGTCTTTTGGTTCTTTGTTGGCAACAACTGTTGCTAATAATATACAATTACCCTGGCGCACAGTAACAGCTCCATCTGCTTGGCGAGCCATTTTACCCGTTTCGATGGTAACCATTCTTCCACCACCTATATCGAACGTAATTGATTTTGGTTGTAGTAATGACATTTTGATATAATTTTTGGCTGAAACAGCTTGTTTCAACACGTTAAAAAGATAGTAGGTATAAAGAATAAATCCCAACGGCACAATACAGTTGGGAAAAATTCAAAATAGTTACATATTGGAAATTATTTACGGAGACCTAACTTTTCAATTAAAGCTCTGTAACCAGTAAGATCATGTTTGCTAAGATAAGTAAGCAATCTTTTACGTTGACCAACCATAATCATTAAACCACGCTGAGAAGAAAAATCTTTCTTATTGGTTTTAAGATGCATTGAAATGTGGTTGATGCGCTCCGTAATCATTGCTACTTGCCCTTCGATTGAGCCTGTGTTTTTGGCGGTTCCGCCGTAAGTTGAGAAAATAGTTGCTTTTCTCTCTAAAGTTAAATGCGACATTAATTTTTTGTTTAAAACGGTTTTGTTTTACTTTTTTCTAATTGAGTGCAAAAGTATATAATAAATGCTAAATAATGTGGAAAATCAAGGTTTTTTTTTGAATATTGCGGCATATGAGTCTACGATTTGCAATAATAGGATGTGGCCGAATTGCCAAAAGACATGCAGACCAGATTATCAAAATAGGAAACCTAGTAGCAGTCTGCGACATTCAATTAGAAAAATGTAACTCCTTCGCCGCAAATTACAATACCAAAGCATATTATTCTATAGATGATTTATTAAAGAATGAAAAAGATTTATCATTAATCAGCATTTGTACTCCTAATGGCTTACATGCTCAACAAAGTATATTGGCACTTAAAGCAGGAATAAATGTTTTGTGTGAAAAACCGTTATGTATTGATGTAAAAGATGGTGAGATGATGATAAAAACTTCTTTGGAAGCTCAAAAAAAACTATTTGTGGTTAAACAAAATCGCTATAACCCTCCTATTGTTTTTTTAAAAAATTTAATTGAACAAAATAAATTGGGTAAAATATACAGTTTCCAGATAAATTGCTTTTGGAACAGGCCTGATGAATATTACACTGACTGGAAAGGGAAAAAAGACATGGATGGCGGCACTCTTTTTACACAGTTTAGTCATTTTATAGATTTGATGTATTGGTTGCTGGGAGAAGTAGAAAGTGTTACAAGCATTTGTAAAAACTTTGCTCATGCAACAATCGAATTTGAAG
>JBBRPX010000168.1:0-8216 GCA_038227505.1 Chitinophagales bacterium | reverse complement strand
GCAGAGTTAAATTATTAATATCCGAACACAAAGTATTTACTACAGAAATTAATGTAAGAATTACTGATTTAAATTATGGCAACCATGTTGGCAACGATGCTTTTGTGCGAATCATACATGAAGCAAGAGTACAATGGCTTGCAGCTGAAAATTATACTGAATTAAATATAGAAGGAGCCTCCCTAATTATGGCAGATTTAGCCGTAGAATATAAAGGGGAATCTTTTTATGGAGATGTATTAAAAGTTGAAATTGCTGTTGGCGAAATAAGCAGAGCAGGTTTTGAATTATATTATCAAATTAATACAAATAGAAACGGAAATAACATATTAATAGTAAAAGCTAAGACGGGAATGGTTTGCTATAATTACGAGGAAAAAAAAGTAAAAGAAATACCTGAAAAATTTATTTCCAAATTGAACAAATATTAAAACATTTTTTTTACTTCTACGCTCAACCTTTAAATATTTTGCTTTCAATTGTATCGCCATCAAAAAAGGTACGAACTATTTGAAAACGCTTATTCTTCAACACAAATTGTTGAATATTTTTTTCCGTTGGGTGTACAACCCAATATTCTAACACGTTGTTTTCTTCGTATAGGTCAAATTTTGTTTTTAGTTCTTGTCTGGAATTACCCGGGCTAACAATTTCAATAATTAAATCAGGCGAACCAACCCAACCTTTTTCATCTAATTTATTTTTATCACAAATAACGCAAAAGGTCAGGTTGTACAACAGTTGTTATTTTTTCGTCGTCTTTGTTTTTTTTAAAAAGTCGTACATAGAATGGCGCAGCAAAAACGCTACAATAATTTTGCTCAAAAAAGTTTGAAAAGGTAGCACTCAACTTCATGGAAACTCTCTGATGGGATACACTTGGGTCTGGACTCATTTGATGTATCCACCCTTTATCAGCTTTACCCTTTCTGTAAAATTCCACGTTAGATAATCAGCATAAGTATATTTTTTTGATAAATCTAGCTGACTTATTTTATTAATTACAACCATTATGTAAAATTAATAAACTTAATTTTAATAAACTTTTCTCTTTTAAAACTAATACCTACACATTCCATATTTTCCAGTTTTCTTCTGCCTGTAATACCAGCATTTCGAAACCATTTTTTATGAGACATCCATTACTCTCCCCTCTCTGTAAAAACATTGTTTTTTCTGGTGCGTAAATTAAGTCGTACAGAAGATGATTAGCGGACAGCAGGTTGTAAGGTATGGCAGGCAATTCATTGTCGTTTGGCGTCATGCCAACCGGCGTGCAATTTATGATAATAGCATACTCACTCATAATTGTTTCGTCTATCTCATTGTAGGTAATGCAATTTTTTTCATTGCTTTTAGTTCTGCTTACCAATAAAAAATTAATACCTAACTGCTTTAAAACATATTGCACTGCCTTGGATGAGCCACCTGTGCCCAACACAAGCGCTTTGTTGTGCTGAAGTTGTAACAACGGAACCAATGATTTTTCAAAACCCACAACATCTGTGTTGTGTCCGGTTAAATTTCCAGCAGTAAATTTAATGCAATTGACCGCTCCAATTTCTTTAGCGGCTACTGTGACGTAATCTATAAAAGGCATTACACTTTGTTTGTATGGAATGGTAACTGCAAGCCCTTTTAAATTAGAATTATCTGTAACAAGTTTTTTAAATTCACCTATTTCTGCTAATGGAAACAATTCAAAAGAACAATCACCTAAATTTTCATCACTGAACTTTTTATCAAAATATTTTTTTGAAAATGAATGACCGAGCGGATACCCAATAAGCCCAAATAATTTCATACAAAACGAATTTTATTAAAAAAATTTTAATGTATTCTGTTAATCCATATGCCAGCTTTTAGAGCCGGTATATGCTTATTATAAAGTTGAAAAATGTTTTACTGGTGAAGGGCTGCGGGATAGTAGCGTAAATACTTTTGCGAGGAACGAACAAAAGATTGCAGCGAATAGCCCGAACTAAAGCTGGATAAAGTTTTACAGTTTACAGCCCCTAAATAAATTACTTTTTATCCAAATAAAACTCAAAACTATCGCCTCTTAAACCAATACGCATAGCTTCCAATGCAAGCATTTCAGATGGAGCAATATTACCAAGATTTACGTTGCATCCAATCAACTCTAAAAAGTAAAGCTGCTGTGCTTTTTGCGGTGCTTCCCACAAAATTTTCTCAGCAGGTATTTGGGTAAGTATCTCCTGCACCAAACCTTCACGCACTTCGCCACTACCTCTGTAAATACCAACATTACCCGCTTCACGAGCTTCTGCAATTACATAGCTTGCTCCGGCACTCAGTTCAGCACTCATCAATTCTATCCACTTATAGGGCGGAATAATATGGGCAGCATCTTTGCTACCTACTTCACTGTATACCTTAAAGTTTTTTGCAAGTTTTTCAATGTACCCACATTTTTCTGTGTGCGGAATAGTAATTGAACCGTCACTTACCTCTATTGTAGTAATGCCAAAATCTTTACACACGGCAACATAATCATCAAACTGGTTGCGTATTAAAAATGCTTCAAACAGCGTACCACCAAAATATACAGGCGCATTGTTGGCTGCATATACAGCAAGTTTATCTTTTAAATTTGGCGTAACAAATGCAGTACCGAAACCAAGCTTAACAATATCTACGTGCGGACTTGCAACACTCATAAAATTTTTAGCTTCTTCAATGCTTAGGCCTTTGTCCATCACCATTGTTAATCCGTTTGTACGAGGTTGTGCCGTACGCTCCGGCATTTGGGTAAGATTGAAATTCATCGTAAAATATTTTGAAATCTTTAAATTAAGCCGCAAATATATTTAAAGAAAAATTAAACAGCTTTTAAGCTTATCTATTACCTTTTTTCTTGTAGCGAGCTATAATTTCTACTACTTGGCGGTGCTTGAGTATCCGTGGGTCTAACTGGATAAACTTCTTTATAAGTTTAGGGTTTTCAACCATGGCATTTTCTAATTGTAATGCCGCTTCTTTTGCCTGCCCATCTGCAAACAGAAACATACTCTTATAAAAAAGAAAAATTGTTTTCCCGTCTGTCTGTTCGTAGGCAAATTGTGCATATTCGATACCCTCTGTAAAAAAATCTGCATGCAAAAGGCATTTTAATAATTCCGTCCAGCCATTTATGTTTTTAGGTCGTATACGTACCACATTACCAAAACAAGTAAGTGCTTCATCTATATTATTCATCTGCATATAACACTGACCTAATGCAAGGTTATAATCAGGCTGCATCAATTGTGTTCGCAAGGCTGTATTTAGGCATTTTATGGCACTTCCCCATGCAGCTTCGTTCATGTAGGTACAGGCAATTCTGTAATGCATACGGCTATCTTCCGTATCCATGTGGCTTGCCTTTTTATAATAAAACCTAGCCTGCGCAAAATTTTCAAGCCTATCATAACAATGCCCAATTGCTTCATATAAAACAGGCTCCGGCATGGTTAATTCCAAAACTTTTTCTAACGATTCAATTGCAAGTTTATATTGGCGTAGGCGCAAATGTGCATCGCCCATGTTACGATAAGCATTTTCAAATTTCTCGTTAATAGCTACTACATATTCATAAGCGTCAAGTGCTTTTTCGTGCAGTTTTATACCCTGGTAAGCTGCTCCTAAATTAAACCATGCTAGCTCGTTAAAAGGCTGTTCTTCTATTATTTGTTTGTGAAGTGCAATGCTTTCTTCATTTCTACCTGTAAAATCAGTCCAAAAACATATTTTATATAATGCCTCTTCATTTGCAGGGTCTTGCCTTAAAATTAAAACCAGGCAGTCAAAAACCTTCTCAAAATTTTCGTAATCATCATATACATCGCAGAGTTCAAAAAGAAGATCTACTTTATCATCCCCTTCAAAATTTTCTATAGCCATCTCAAGCAATTCTGCAGCTTTAAGCTGCATATCTAAGGCTAAATAAGCATCTGTCTTTAATATATATAAATTGCTATCGGTGGTTTCTATCTTCTCTGCTTCGTCAAGTAACTCAAGAGCATCTTTGTATTTTTTGGTAACTATTAAAAGATTTGCCTTTAAAAGTAATAATACTGACGTATCAGGATACTGGTTAATTGCGTAATCGCAAACTGTTAACGCATCCTCGAACTTATCCTTTTCATCAAAATACTCAACCAAGCGTTCAAAACCTTCTTGTTCTATAAAAGAGTTAGCTCTCCCAGCCCTTAAATTGTCATATTGAGCCAATAATTCTTTTAGTTCTTCTCGTTCTTGCCTATATCTGTCGTTTCTCATATGTCAAGCTTATAGTCTGTAATTTAATGATTTATTGAGAACTTCTAACTTAAGTTAATTAACTTATAAAATAATTTAGAGATATTACATACTAATCTTTAAAAAATTTCGTTTATTGTAGTATATTTGTTAATATTTATAAAAATGAACAAGCTATTCCGCATATTATCCCTTGTAACGTTGCTTACAATACAAATGAATCATTCATTTGCGGATAGAGGTATAGGCAAAAAAAAGAACAAGGTTGTTTTAAACATCAAAACGCCAAACAACTTTCAAAGTTCATTAAATTTTAATTTAAGGAATGGTTTAAAGTACACCGGTTCTTTAATAAATACAAGTGTTAACACAACAACTCCAAATTCTTTTAATTACGTCATTACCTATCAAAAAGGTAATAGTGTGTATATTTTGCCGTATAAGCAAAAGATTTTGGTTGCAGATGTACATCAGGGATTTGCAGGTACAAAATTAATTATCAGAATTCGTTAATTTATTCTCCTTTCTTCAATTGCTGGTTTTCTTCGTAGGTCATGACTCTAAAGCCATTTTTTGGTGCGTCAAATTTTCCAAGTACCAATCCGTCAGTTGTCAAACTATTCAATTTATATTTAAAAATTAAATTTCCAGAAGACAATTCGTATTGCACAGGCAAACCTGCCAATTGTGAGAATGCATTATTGTATTTTTTATTAGCAATTACTAATGATGGGTCGTAGTAAACAGTGTACATTTTTCCATTTTCACTCTTTGCTGTGGCCTTTTTGCAGTTATATCCGTCAATATTAGTAGTACCTGCTTGTGTTTCAAAATTTAAACCGCTATTTAGTTGATTTTTTTGTAGCCAATTATCTTCCGTAATTGTAATCATTAATTTTTGACCACTGTATTCTTTCAAAATAAATCCCTTACCTGCTTTATTATCAAAAACAGTCGTTTCTGTACCCGGCTTACTAACCATTTCAGACCTGCTTTTGTCTTTGGTGAGAGATATGGCCAAGGTCGCTCCATTTAGCGAGCCTGCAATTTGTTTTTCACCATTGGCACTTTCTATAGAAATATTGTACTTTAAAATACCATCCGTAATTACCTTTTGTGCCCATATGTTATTTGAACAGATTGTAAAAAAAGAAAGCAATATAAAATTTATAAAAGTTTTCATTAGTAGTGTTTGTGCTAAGATAGTAAAATGTATGCCGAATTGATAATTTGCAAATTCAAAAAAAAGCTGCATCGTTTAAAGTGCAGCTTAGTAACAAATTTTTAACTAATATCAGTTTTTGCTTGTCTTATTCTTTAGTTCCTGAAGTTTACGCTGGCTTTCCTGCATGGCCTCAACTTTTTCTGCAATCTTTGATTTCTTAACAGGTTTCTTTCTGTTCTCATTTATCTGCACCAAAATCTTTTCATGGTTTATAACATATTTCTGTATGACGATTTGTAAAATCAAAGTAATAGTGTTTGATATGGTGTAATACCAGGTTAGTGCTGATGGTAAATTATTAAAAACACCTAATAATAAAACCGGAAAAATGTAAGGCATATACTTCATAACAGGGTTACTGTTATCCTGCATATTACTCATGCTGTAAATAGATATCAGCATACTTGTGGTAACCGCAGTTAAGGTAAATAAACTTACATGGTCTCCATAAAAAGGAATTGCAAAAGGTAATTTAAATATAGAGTCGTATGCGGCTAGATCATTAGCCCATAAAAAACTTCTTCCACGCAAATCTATGTTGCTTTGAAAAAAATAATAAAGAGACATAAAAATTGGTATCTGTAAAACCGCAGGTAAACAACCACCCAATGGACTTACGCCGGCAGTTTTCCAGAGTTTCATTTGCTCCATGCTAAACGCCTGTTGGTCCATCTGGCCCGACTTATCTGTAAATTTCGCCTTTAATGCATCAACCTCAGGTTTTAGAACTTTCATTTTTGCACCACTCAAATAGCTTTTGTATAGTATTGGCGATGTAATAAGACGAATCAAAAGCGTTAACAGCAATATCACAATTCCCATGCTTGCAATATTCTTCTGCAAAAAATCGAACACCGGCAATAAAAAATAACGATTGATATATTTTACAAAAGAAAAAATGCCCGAACCGTATGGCACCATATTCTCCATTTTAATATCATACTTCTTCAAAATATTATAATCACTCGGTCCATAATAAAATTTTAATGCAGTATTGCTCGTTCCTCCCCATTTAACAGGAATTTTAAGGTTAGCTGTAGATCTAAAGATGTAAGAATTGCTGTCCACAGGAATCTTCCATGCTATTGTGCCTGATTCAAATTTATCCTTCGCCACCAAGGCTGCAATAAAAAATTGCTGTTTTGCTCCGATAAAACTTAAAGGCTTTGAAAAAGTTTTTGATCCATCTTTTGATGCATGCTCAAAATCATAGCTGTCCTGCTCTACATATCCAATTTGAGATTGGGTAAGCTCATATTTATGATCCTTTTCAATTTGTGAAGCTTCTGTTTGCCAAAGCAAATTAATTACATTGCCTGTAAACAAATTGTCTCCCTTTGTAATGATATTAAAGTCCATCATATATTCGCCTTCCCGAATAATATATTGATGAATAATTTCTTTACCGCCGGTGGAATCGCCTGTTTTAAAAGAAATTGTTTGGCTTTTATCTGTATTTACAACAACAGGTTGGGGAATAAAATTTATATTTTCTGTTTGCGCTGTTGTATTGTTGCCCGCATTTATATCGTATGATATTTTATTAAAATCACCGCTTTGTAATAGAACTTTTGTACTGTCAAACTTCTTGTATTTTTTAAGTTCCACTCGGACAGGTTGTGCACCTTTTGTGTTAAATGTCACCCTCATAACATCGTTCTCTAAAAATACCATTTGTGCTTTTACCGTATCTTGAATAAAGCCCTGTGTTTGTTTGGCAATATTTAACGAGTCTGTTTTTTGAATGTCCAATTTTACAGCATTCGAATCTATTTTAGGTTTTAACGCTGCTGTTGAATCATTTATTCTTTTTTGTTCAAGTTCGAAAGTGGCTTTGCTGTTGTTATTTATTACCAGCATCACCACAAGCAAAGCTCCAATAAGACCAAAACCTATCAGCGTATTCTTGTCAATTCCCATTATAATTAATTTAAGTATTTAGTTTTTGTTGTAATTATGACCCTTCCTCACAAACCACATTCCGTAAATAATAAATACCTTTTTGGCATTTAATCTGCAAATGTAATTAAGTTTAAACGGTTGTCTATATTAAAAATGCCTCCATTTTGTGAAGGCATTTTTAAATATAATATATAGACTATTTTACTTTTTTGCTGCTGGTACTGCCTTACCTGCCGGAACTTTAGCTGCAGCTGTTTCTTCTTGCTTAAGTTGACGAGTCATTGTTACAGAAGCAATTGGAATTCTCGGTGAGTTCATGATCTCCATGTTGTCAGCCTTAATATTCTCTACACGAATATTTTCATTTAATTCTAAATTACTAATATCAACTTCTATATTTTCTCTTAGGTATTTTGGAAGCGTTTTTACTTTTACAGATTTTATTTTTAATACCAATTTACCACCGGCTTTTACACCCATTGGCGTACCAGTATATTTTAAAGGAAGTGTTGCTATCACCTTTTTATCATCTACCAATTCAAGAAAATCAAGATGCGTGAGTACATCTGTAACTTTATTAAACTGTAAATCTTTTAAAATACAGTTGTACGACTTTCCTTCTACAGTAATGTTAGCGAACATAAACTCAGATGTGTAAACGATGCCCTTGAAGGCAGTTGCAGGTGCAGAAAAATTTACTTCAGTTTTACCACCGTAAATTACAGCTGGCACAAGTTGCTGAGAGCGAAGTTGGCGGGTGGCTTTTTTTCCGCTTTCGGTCCTCAGTTGTCCTTCGATTGTAATTGTTTTCATTATTTAATTTTTTATG
>JBBRPX010000167.1:0-8271 GCA_038227505.1 Chitinophagales bacterium | reverse complement strand
GGCATACAGTTACGCATGGTAGAAACAGAAGATGCAGGAGTAAAGATTGATATGCCCGAAGACCTTGCAAAGGCAGAGGCTTATTTGAAAACGTTTGTGTAGTGCTAATTTATATTTTAAACATTCATTAATTTTTCCGCAGCTGCCTCCAAAGTACTTTCTTTTTTACTAAAACAAAAACGTAATACCTGGTTATTTGTGGGGGTTTTATACAATGCGCTTACGGGGATGGTTGCCACACCAAATTCTTTTACAAGCCTTACTGCCATGTCAAATTCCTTTTCATCACTTATGTTTTTGTAAGTATAAATTTGAAAATAACTACCATAACTGGGTAGCGGCTCAAAGCGGGTTTTAGCCATCAATTCTTTAAAATAATCTCTCTTTTGCTGGAGCATTTTACCAAGGTTTAGGTATTCATCTTCATTTTGCAAAAAAGCAGCAAGTGCATATTGCACCGGACCAAATACTGTGAACGCATTAAACTGGTGAATTTTTCTAAACTCTTTTGTAAGCATTGGTGGTGCTATGCAATAACCTGTCTTCCAACCCGTGCAATTGTACACTTTGCCGAAAGAAAATGTTACGAAGCTTCTTTCGTAAAGCTCGGGATAAAGCAATACAGATAAATGTTTTTTCCCATCAAAAATGAGGTGTTCATACACTTCATCGCTTATGATAAAAATACCTGTGCCTCTAACAATATCCTGCAAAAATTCCATATCGTCTTCTTCCAGCACAGCACCACTTGGGTTGTGTGGAGAGTTGATCATAATGGCTTTTGTTTTTGCTGTAATCTTAGATCTTGTAAGTGCCTGGTCTATTTTATAATTGCCTGCTGTTAGTGGAATCGTTACCGCAACTGCACCACTTAACTCAATTTGTGGTATGTAACAATCGTATGCGGGTTCAAAAACAATGACTTCGTCGCCGGGTTGCAGAATAGCCGTTAGCGCTGTGTATAAGGCATAAGTTCCCCCTGGTGTAATGGTAATTTCGTCAGCAGGGTGCACATCTGTATTGTATAATTTTTTTACTTTTTCACTAATTCTTTCCCGCAACAACTGCAGCCCGTTCATGTGAACATATTGGTTGTGACCATCAGCCATTGCTTTTGAAACCAATTGAGGTAAAGCCTGGTTCATTTCAAAATCGGGAAAACCCTGTCCAAGGTTAATGGCATTGTGTTCGGCAGCCAATGTGCTCATAATTGTAAAAATGGTAGTGCCCGCATGGGGTAATTTGCTGTGTATTGTAGGGTGCATTTTGTTAAGTAGATAATGGATTTATAATTGTTATAGTACTGTTGTAAAGTGTTAAAAAAACGGATTCTTTTTTATAACATGCTACATTTACTTTTAAAATTACAACATTGCAAAAGTTATTTTTCATTATAACAGGAATAATATTTTTAAACACTGCTCAAGCTCAAAAATATTGCAAGTCCAGCGGCTATGCATTCAGCATTTTAATACACCCGGGAACTATTCCTGTTGATGAAAAGGGCGTTCCTTTAAAAAGACGAATTAATAAAGAAAGATTTATTTATATTTTTACACCGGTAAAAAATAAGCCGACAATAACCTCAATTGTATATGGTAAAACAGCCGTAAAATGGGACTTGCCCGGCACATCCGAAAAGGAGTTTTCAGCCATAACAGAAAATACTCAAAAAACAATGAATATTAAACCATCGAAGGGCTGTTTCATGTGGAGGATAAATATTCAGGAAGTCTCTAACAACAGTATTTCAGAAAATATGAATACAATTAATATTAAAGGAATAACAGCTGATAAACCCTTCACTATTATGGTTTACAAAGAAACGGCTGTTCAGGGTTTTGATACCTATTAAAAAATAAGTACTTACAAATAGTGAATACTGTTTCCGCTGTTATTACAGGTTTTAATGCAGAAGATTTTTAAAGCTTTTTAAAACTTTCAAACAAGAGGTTATATAAATTTATCGCCTTTATTTCTTTTTACTTCTGCCACATAATCTTTTATTTCCTGCTCTTTTTCCTTTTTACAGATTAATAAAACATCTTCTGTATCAACAACAATAAAATCATCTAACCCCTGTAAAACAACAAGCTTGTTTTGCGGCACCTGTACCATATTTTTTGTTGCATCTATTATTATTACTTCATTGCCACCTACGGCGTTTTCGAGGTAGTCTTTTTCGAAAGTCTCGTAAGCACTTGTCCATGTACCCAAATCGCTCCAGCCAAATGATGATGGTATCACATACACATTATCTGCTTTTTCCATCACAGCATAATCAATAGAAATATTGGTGCACTGAGGATAAATGCGGTCTATCATTTCCTGTTCCTTATCAGTATTAAACAACTGCTTTTCTGCATCAAAAACCTCGTGCAGCTCAGGCACATTATTTTCAAATGCTTTTATAATATTTTTTACCTGCCATACAAATATGCCTGCATTCCATAAAAAGTCGCCGCTGGCTAAAAAGGTTTTGGCAAGTTCTTTATCGGGTTTTTCGGTAAACAGTTTTACTTTATAAATATTTTCACCTGCTGCCAGGGGCTCATATTGTATATAACCATAGCCAGTGTTGGGATTGGTAGGCTTTACACCAAGCGTTATCAATGCTTTTATGTGAGAGGTAAAATGCAGCGCATGCCCGCATATATCTATGAAGGATTGTGTTTCTGTTATTAAATGATCTGCAGGTGCACAAATTAAATTAGCGTTGGGATCTAACTCGTGTAATTTATAAGAAATGTACGCTATACAAGGCGCCGTATTTTTTCGTGATGGCTCGCAAAGTATATTTTTTTCTATAAGGTCAGGCAGCTGTTGCTTTACAATATCTCTGTATTGGGTTGATGTAACAATGTAAATATTTTCGGGTGGAATAAATTGTATAAACCGGTCGTATGTTGACTGAATTAAAGTTCTTCCAATATTTAAGATATCTAAAAATTGTTTTGGCATATCTGTTCTGCTCATTGGCCAAAACCTACTCCCTATTCCACCCGCCATAATCGCTACGTAATTGTGTTTGTTCATATATACTTTCAATTATCAAACTTTAAACCGTAAAAATTTTCCCCATTTATTTGCCGCTCATCTTACCTAAATAATCCCCTCTTTTATAAGATCGTGTAGATGGAGCATTCCTACATATTCGTTGTTTTCCATTACAAGCAGCTGGCTAATGTTGTGTGTTTTCATTAACTGCAAGGCTTCAACAGCAAGGTCATCAGCATCAATTTTCTTTGCATGCGGCGTCATAATATCTGTGGCAATTAATTTATTAAAATCATCATTGTTTTCAAACATACGCCTTATGTCTCCATCAGTAACTATGCCAATAGGCTCCTTACTATTATTTAGTATGGCCGTAGCACCTAACCTTTTTTTAGAAATTTCAACAATCACTTTTTTTATACTATCGCTTTCTGCAACGAAAGGTTTTTCGTGTAGTTTAATTAAATCGCCGCATTTTAAATACATTCTTTTGCCCAAAGCACCACCGGGGTGGAAACGAGCAAAATCAACCGTTTTAAAGTCTTTAACTTCTATAAGGCAAATGGCAAGCACATCGCCCATTACCATTTGTGCTGTTGTGCTGGTGGTTGGTGCAAGGTTGTTAGGGCAAGCTTCCTGAGAAACGGTTGTATTTATTACAACATCTGCATGGGCTGCTAAATAGGATTGCATATTGCCTACCATGCCTATCAGTTTATTGCCAAAGTTTTTTACAAGTGGCGCCAATACTTTTATTTCAGGACTGTCCCCGCTTTTGCTGATAACAATTACTATATCCTCCTGTTGAATCATACCGAGGTCGCCATGGATAGCATCTGCAGCATGCATAAACATAGCAGGCGTACCTGTACTGTTCATTGTTGCAACAATTTTTTGTGCTACAATGGCACTTTTACCAATGCCACTTATTACCACCCGCCCCTTGCAACCGGCGAGTAACTCAACTGCTGTTACAAGACTTTCCCCTACAAAAGGGACAAGTTCTAAAACACTTTCTGCTTGTAACTGCAATGTTTTTAAAGCACTGGTTATTATTAAATTAGAGGGCTTACTGTTCACAGGCTGCAATTTATTTTAAATACCTCATAATACAATATGCAACTTTACATAATATTTAAATTATAAAACGTACTGAATTAGAAAAATTTATTATCTTATGGTAGCAAAAATTCGATGATACTTTTAACCCTTCGTTTACTTTTGTGATAAGTTGCGTTTAAGTAACTTCGCTGCCCGTCATAAAAAAGCAGAGATGCTTCTTATGAAATTTTACAAAGTGACGAATTTTTTTGACCTCATTTATTATGCCTAAAGTAAAGACCAACACTACTACCAAAGCCAAACCTGCTCAAAATCAGAGTTCCTTCACGGCATCAGCTGAATATCCGGACCTTAAAGAACATTTACAGGAAAATTTTGGTTTTAATACCTTTAAAGGGACACAGGAAGAAATAATAAACAGCCTGCTTTCAGGTAAAGATACTTTTGTAATAATGCCAACCGGCGGCGGTAAAAGTTTGTGTTACCAGTTGCCTGCCATGGTAAGCAAAGGTGTAGCTATAGTAGTATCGCCACTTATTGCGTTAATGAAAAACCAGGTAGATCTTATGCGGGGTTTTAGCAGCAATGACCATGTAGCACATTTTTTAAACAGCACCTTAAATAAAGGGCAGGTAAAAGTTGTAAAAGATGACCTACTTGCAGGGCGCACAAAAATGTTGTATGTAGCACCCGAGACAATGACGAAGGAAGAAAATGTGGACTTTTTTAAAACACTGGATATATCTTTTTTTGCTGTAGATGAGGCCCATTGTATTTCTGAATGGGGGCACGATTTTAGGCCTGAATACAGGCGATTAAAAGAAATGACGGAGCAAATAAATCCCAATGTTCCCATTATTGCCCTTACTGCAACAGCCACACCAAAAGTACAAAGTGACATTGTAAAAAATCTTGGATTAAGAGATCCGAACATCTTCATCTCTTCGTTTAACAGAGCCAATCTTTACTACGAAGTACAACCAAAAATTAATTTAGAACAAACAAATAAAAGTATTGTTCGCTTTATAAATAATTACAAAAATAAGAGTGGTATTATTTATACCTTAAACAGGAAAACTACCGAAGAGCTTGCAGCTATGTTGAATGCAAATGGCATTACTGCAGTTGCATATCATGCCGGGCTTGACGCTAAATTAAGGGCACAGCGGCAAGACCTTTTTTTAAATGATGAGGTAAATGTAATTGTGGCCACTATTGCTTTCGGAATGGGCATTGATAAGCCCGATGTACGTTTTGTAATTCATTACAACATTCCAAAATCTATAGAAAATTATTATCAGGAAACCGGTAGAGGGGGCAGAGATGGTAAGGAGGGCAAATGTATTTTGTATTATTCGCATAAAGACGTGAGCAAACTTGAGCACTTAATGCGGGATAAAAGTTTGAGTGAAAGAGAAGTGGGTGCACAACTTATTAATGAAACGGTTTCGTATGCAGAAAGCAGCATTTGCCGACGCAAAACATTGTTGTATTATTTTGGTGAAAACTACGACGATGCTGAAAGTTGCGGGCATTGCGATAACTGCCTAAACCCTAAAGAAAAAGTAGAAGCAAAACATGAAGCAATTTGTGTATTAAAAACAATTGATGCTTTGGGTGAACAGTTTGCCATTGAATATGTATTGCTCATACTTATGGGTAAAGCTACACCTGCAGTAAAAATGTACCGACACGAAGAGTTGAATGTTTTTGCTTGCGGAAATGACAAAGAGCCGCATTTGTGGAACAGCCTGATTAGGCAAATGCTTTTGCATGGCTTGCTTGATAAAGATATTGTTGAATATGGTGTTTTAAAAATTACCAAAGCAGGAAGAGCTTACATGAAGAAACCTGTATCGTTTAAAATTGCCTTAAATAATTTGTTTGAAGACGCCAATGCAGATGATGAAGCTGCAGGGCCAGAAGGAGAAATAGAAAGTGTAAAAGATGAAAAGTTATTGGAGATTTTAAAAGACCTCCGCAAAAAAGTATCTAAAGAAAAAAACTTACCGCCTTTTGTAATATTTTTAGAAAGTTCGTTGGAAGATATGGCAACTATGTACCCAACCACCATGGAAGAACTGGAAAAAATTAGCGGCGTTAGTAAAGGGAAATCATTGCGCTATGGAAAACCTTTTTTAGATGCCATTATAAAATATGCAGATGAGAATGATATTATAAGACCTGATGATTTTGTTATGAAATCTGTAGCCAATAAAAACAGTAACAAAATTTTTATAATACAGAACGTAGATAAAAAAATGACGCTGGAAACCATCGCCAAAAACAAAAACCTAAAGCTGGAAGAGCTGTTGGAAGAAATGGAAACCATTGTTGCAAGCGGTACCAAATTAAACCTTGGTTATGCTATAGATGAAATGGTAGATGAATATGAGCAGGAAGAAATAATGGATTATTTTAAAGGTTGCCAAACATCTGATTTAACGGTTGCATTAGATGAACTGTCAGAGGGAGATTTTACCTGGGAACAATTAAAAATAATGAGGATTAAGTTTTTAAGTGAATATGGAAATTAGTTGCCGGCTGCATCTCGTTTTATAGTTTAAAAATTTTCGAATATGTTTGAACAATCTATAGAAGCAGTTGCCAACTTTACCAGACCCGTAAACAGTATAATAAGAACCTATGGCGGTAAGCAAATTATACCTGGATCAGCCACATTGTTTTTTGTAAATAATGAAGGTTATGCCGTTACCTGCAAGCATGTTGTTGATCTGCTCTCCTCATCTGATAAAATAAACAACAATTACGCTGCTTTTAAAAAAGAAAGGGATAGCCTACCCAAAGATGGAAAGTACAAGATGGCTTTAAAGGGGCTGGAGATGAAATATAAATTCACTGCAGATAGCATTATACAAATAAAAAATACGTTTGTAGATTGTGTTGACACTATGTCAGGCTACACTTGCCATATACACCCCACGCAAGACCTGGCAATTATTAAATTTAATGACTTTAATAAACTTCACTACACAGGCCATGCAGATTTTTTAAAAGATGCCACACAAATAAAGCAGGGTAATTTTTTATGCAGACTTGGCTTCCCATTTCCAGAGTTTACAAATTTTCAATTTAACGAAGCTGCTGACGATATTGAATGGACAACTACCGGAATACAGGTATCGCCGAGGTTTCCTATTGAAGGGATGGTAACACGTTTTTTAGCAGATACAGGCACACTTACAGGAATAGAAATGAGCACACCCGGGCTTAGAGGACAAAGCGGTGGCCCATTGTTTAATAACAGCGGCACTGTGTACGGCATGCAGTTCTCTACGAAGCACCTTCACCTTGGTTTTGATTTGGTAGACAAAGAAATTTTGATTGAAAACAAAATAAAAAAAATATCAGATTATTCATTCATACACCTTGGGCAGTGCATACATGTTGATATTATAAAAGCTTTTTTAGCAGAACACCATGTAACGTTTTACCAACATGATTAAGTTGGCTAAAGAATATTTTCTATTACTTGCTCATTTAACAATAACTCCTTATTTTTGCAGCCCCTTCGGGGATATTTCTTTAAATTCTTTTTTAGAAATACGGTGTGATAGCTCAGTTGGTAGAGCAATGGACTGAAAATCCATGTGTCGCCGGTTCAACCCCGGCTCGCACCACAAAAGCGGGAATATTACTACAATCAGTAATGTTCCCGTTTTCATTTTCGGCTAATACATGCACCCACGCTGCACTTCGAGAAAATATTTTATTCACTCCAACTGTTCGACAAATATCATTATTGCGGTTGTAGGTAAAGCCTTCCGGAAATACCATATTTTGCAAGATTTGTTTTTGGTGGTAATCACTGGAAGTCCATATAGCATTGAGTTTGGAGCCAATGTCTAATGCCTTTTTCATGTTCCCTTCAAGGTTCGACACCTTATTTCCGGTGTTGGTTAAAGACTGCTCTAATTCTTTGCGTTCCGCAATAAATTTATCCTTGTAACGGTAGAACATATCACGGTCCATTTCTTCATTTACATAGCGTTCTTCAAGCCTGTTTAACTTCTTTGTCAATTCATTAATCTGTGAGGTTAGCTGCCCTCTGTCTTCTTCATTTTGCTTAGTATGCTGCTGATATGTAAACAGCATTTGCTTTACCAATAAATGTTTTACTTCTTCACTTATATTTAATTCATAACCACTCATCATGCTGATAAATTCTTTGTGCAGACTGTCCGCTCTTTT
>JBBRPX010000166.1:0-8329 GCA_038227505.1 Chitinophagales bacterium | reverse complement strand
TATTAAATAGTTACGGTTTAAAAAATTGATTTTGTAAAATATATTAGTAGTTTTAAATACTTAGAAACTTAATACTTTAACGAATATAGAAATAATATACAATTCAATCATTGCAGGGAAAAAAATCAGAATGAAACAAAGAGTAATTACAATTTTTACATTAGCAATGCTAGCAGGCATCTGTTCATTTGCACAGCGCAAACAGGTTAATATCGATAACAATTGGAAATTTGCATTTGGTCATGCGGCCAATCCGGATAAAGATTTTAATTACAGTACAAAAACTATTTTCTCAAAATCGGGTGGAGCAGGAGGTACGGCCATTGATCCACGATATAATGATAGTAGTTGGCGAACACTTGATCTGCCTCATGATTGGGCGGTAGAATTGCCTTTTGTATACGTTGACAATTTTGATGTGGAGAGTCATGGGTACAAACCAGTGGGTGGATTATTTCCTGCAACAAGTATTGGCTGGTACCGCAAAAATTTTACCATACCTCAAACCGATTCGGGCCGTCGTTTTCAGTTACAGTTCGATGGTATATTCCGCGATGCACAGGTATGGGTCAATGGTTTTTATCTTGGCAATAATCAGAGTGGTTATGTGGGTGTTAATTACGACATCACCGACTTTATTAATTACGATAAAAACAATGTGATAACTGTAAGGGTGGATGCTACGCAGTACGAAGGCTGGTTTTACGAAGGCGCAGGCATTTACCGGCATGTATGGCTTAACACCTATGCCAACACGCATATTGCCACTGATGGCGTATTTGCTTATGCAAGCATCAATGGTAATAAGGCAACCCTTAATGTGGAAACAACCATTGCCAATGAATACGGCAGTGCCGGCAACTATTCTGTAAACACTTATGTAACCGACCGCAACGGAGTAAAAATAACTGCTGCAAACGAAACAGCATTAACAATAAATACAAACGAAGAGAAGACAACAAAACAACTCATCAATGTTGTAAACCCAACACTTTGGTCGTTAGTAAACCCTTCTCTGTACAGGGTTGTGGTGGATTTAAAAAAAGACGGTTTGGTTGTTGACAGTAAAAGACTTCGCTTTGGTTTCCGCACCATTGAAATAAAAAAAAACGGTGTTTTTCTTAACGGAAAGTATGTAAAAATATTAGGCACCAATAATCATCAGGATCATGGTGGCGTGGGTAGTGCTTTGCCCGATTACCTGCAATACTATCGCATTGGTTTATTAAAAGAATTTGGTGCCAATGCCTACCGCACCAGCCACCATGCACCTACACCAGAATTACTGGATGCCTGTGATAGCCTTGGTATGCTGGTATTGGATGAGCAGCGGTTACTCAACAGCGGTGCCGAATATATGGATCAGTTTCAGCGTTTGGTAAAAAGGGATCGCAGCCGTACTTCGGTTTTTATATGGAGCATTGGAAACGAAGAAGGATTGATCCACACCAATACATATGGCAAACGCATTGCCGAAACTTTCATCAGTAAATTAAAACAACTAGACCCTACACGTACCTGCACTTATGCCGCCGATGTGGCAAATGTTTTTAAAGGTGTAAACGAAGTGATACCAGTACGCAGCTTTAATTACCGCCAGTTTGCTGTGGCCGATTATCACAGGGATCATCCCAACCAGCCCATTCTTGGAACCGAGATGGGTAGCACAGTTAGTACCCGTGGCATATTGGAAAGAGATTCCATACGTGGCTACCTGCCCGACCAGGATATTACCGCACCATGGTGGGCCAGCACCGCCGAAACCTGGTGGAAACTGGCTGCCACAAATGATTATTGGCTCGGTGGTTTTATCTGGACAGGTTTTGATTATCGTGGAGAACCCACACCTTTCAAATGGCCGAATATCAATTCTCATTTTGGCGTTATGGATATGTGTGGCTTCCCAAAAAACCTATACTACTATTATCAAAGCTGGTGGACAGATAAGGATGTATTACATATTTCACCACACTGGAACTATCATAACGAATGGGGGCAACCGAAAAAACAAATTGATGTTTGGGTAAATAGTAATGCCGATGATGTGGAGTTGTTTTTAAATGGTAAAAGCTTAGGCAAGAAAAATATGCCCCGCAATGGCCACCTGCAATGGAAGGTGGAGTTTGAACCGGGAAAACTGGAAGCGATAGCCAATAAAAAAGGAAAAAAGCTTACCTCCAAAATTGAGACAACAGGTCAGGCCTTTGAAGTAATATTAACACCCTATAAAACAACGGTGCTTGCCGATGGTAAAGATGTAACGGTAATAAATGTTACAGTAGTTGATAAGGAAGGCATGGAAGTGCCGGATGCTGATAACCTGATTCAATTTAAAATAAATGGTGATGCAAAAATTATTGGTGTTGCCAATGGCGACCCCAGCAGTCATGAGCCGGATAAATGTGCGGATGGTGCATGGCGGCGCAGCTTGTTCAATGGCAAGTGCCAGGTAATACTACAGGCAGGCACCATGCCCGGTAGCATTAAGTTTGTAGCAAGTGCCATTGGATTGCAAAGGGGATCAACTGATGTGATTACAGTGGCACCAGAAAAAATAAATACTGTTACTGTGGATGCCACCTATAAACTGAGTGGCGAAGGAGCCAAGCCAAGACAGGTAGATCAAATACTGGGTGCGGATATTTCTTTTTTGCCCCAGCTGGAAGCAAGGGGCATGAAATTTTCTGATAAAGGCACAACAAAAGATGCCCTTGAAATTTTAAAAGACCATGGGTTCAATTATATACGTTTACGAATTTTCAACAACCCGGCACAGGATAGCGGCTATTCACCAGCAAAAGGTTTCTGCGACCTGGAACATACCAAACAAATGGCCAAACGTGTAAAGGCAGCGGGCCTAAAACTCCTGCTCGATTTCCATTACAGCGATTACTGGGCCGACCCAGGCAAGCAATTTAAACCAGCAGCATGGCGTAATCTTTCTTTTGAAGAATTAAAAAAAGCATTATACGATTATACCAAAATGGTAATGCAGGAACTGAAAGCACAAGCCACCACACCGGATATGGTGCAGGTAGGCAACGAGATCAATCATGGCATTTTATGGCCCGATGGCAATGTGGCTAATATTGATCAAACAGCACAATTGCTTTGTGCCGGAACAGCGGCAGTAAAAGCAGTGGACCCAACTGTACAAATGATGATGCATGTGGCCTTAGGCGGCCAAAACAATGAGTCAGTTTTCTTTATTGACAACATGCTGGCACGTGGAGTACATTTCGATGTAATTGGCCAGTCGTATTATCCCAAGTGGCATGGCACATTGGCCGATCTTGAAAATAATCTTAACGATCTTGTTCGCCGTTATAATAAAGATGTAATAGTAGTAGAATACTCAGCACTGAAAGAGGAGGTGAATAAAATTGTAAGTAGTGTGCCGGGTGGCAAAGGAAAAGGCACCTGCATTTGGGAACCGCTTAGTACCTGGGAAAAATTTTTTGATAATGATGGGAAATCGAACGACCTGTTATCAGTTTATGATAAGATAGCCGCTGCCAAAAACAAAAATGCGAAACAATAAAATCGCTACCAACTGTCGTCCTAAAATTATGTTGCTGTTTATTAATCATGTTGGTTAGCAAACTATTATTAATTTTTGATAGAAATGGGATATGATTAAAAATTATTTAGTCAGATAGTAAAACATCATTACCACATGCATTTGTATTAAAATAAAAGAATTGAATCAACTGAGTTTGGTGTAATCAAGTTGTTTTTTAAAATGACGCATCTGCCCCCTTTTTTAAACCTAGTATAACCCTGCAATTTTTCTATAGTTACTGTACATTTAACCTATTATCACACTAATTACAAACTTGCTTAATATCAAAATATAGTTATGCAAAATATTATTGCAACAAAAATAGTTGAAGCATTTAAAGAACTTTTTGGTAGTACAACAGATCCTGTAATAGTTAGATCCCCTGGTCGTGTAAATATTATAGGTGAACATACTGATTATAATGATGGATTTGTTTTGCCTGCGGCTATTGATAAAGCGGCATATATAGCTATGAGTTTGAGACATGATGATGAAATACATTTAATGGCACAAGATCTTAACGAGACTTTTTCAACATCTATTAAAGATCTGAAGCCCGTAGGTGATACAAGCTGGCCTAATTATATACTAGGTGCTGTGGCACAGTTTCAGAAAAAAAATATTCCGCTCAGGGGATTTAATGCAATCCTTACCAGTGATGTTCCTATAGGTGCCGGTCTTTCTTCATCAGCCGCAGTGGAATGTGCTACTGTTTTTGCATTAAATGAATTATTGCAAACCAATCTGGGTAAAATTGAAATGGTGCTTATGGCTCAAAAAGCAGAGCATCAATATGCTGGTGTGCTCTGTGGCATTATGGATCAGTTTGCTTCCGTGATGGGAAAGCATGACCATGTTATAAAATTAGATTGTCGTTCAATGGAATATGAATACGTACCATTTAAATTAGAGGGTATCAAAATTTTACTGTTGAATACAAATGTGAAGCATTCGCTGGCATCGTCAGAATACAATACCCGCAGGCAGGAATGTGAGCAGGCTGTTGCGTGGATAAAAGAATATCACCCGGAAGTACATTCATTAAGGGATGCTACGGAGTTTATGCTGGATGAATATGTGTTACCCAAAGATGCTTTGATAGACATGCGAAGCCGATTTATTGTACAGGAAATAAATAGGCTACTGCAAGGCTGTGCTGATTTAGAAAAAGGAGATATTAATGCGTTGGGTAAAAAGATGTTTGCAACACATGATGGCCTCAGTAAAATGTATGCAGTGAGTTGTAAAGAACTGGATTATCTGGTTGACTTTGTTCGAAATAACAATGCTGTTATTGGAGCCCGGATGATGGGTGGTGGATTTGGTGGTTGTACAATCAATCTTGTAAAAGAAAATGCTATTGATGAATTAATTGAATTACTAAAACCAGCCTACGAAAAGGAAATGGGTTTGCCATTAACTTATTACGTTGCATCAATTGAAAACGGAACCGAAATAATCTCCTAAACTATGTTTGATTTAAAAGAACATTCGCATACACGGTTGAATATTTTAACAGGGGACTGGATTTTAGTTTCCCCACACAGGATGAAGCGTCCCTGGCAGGGTAAAACAGAAGATTTACCAAAAGATGAAAGGCCTGCATATGATTCTCAGTGTTATTTATGTCCGGGTAATAAAAGGGCGGATGGTACTATTAATCCCGATTATAAAAAACCATTTGCTTTTGTAAACGATTATTCAGCTTTGTTAGTGGACGTACCTTCAGGAGTTTATGATGAATGTGATTTACTGATTGCTAAAAGCGAAAGTGGTATGTGTAAAGTAATTTGTTTCTCACCACAACACAACCTTACATTGCCTCAAATGAGTATTAGTGAAATAGGGGATGTAATTAATTTATGGCAGAGGGAATACGAAATGCTATCAGTAAACTCATCTGTTAAATACATTCAGATTTTTGAGAACAAAGGTGAAATAATGGGTTGCAGTAATCCTCATCCTCATGGACAAATCTGGGCTTCATCATCTATACCATTCGAAATTTCGAAAGAAACAATACAGCAAAATAATTATTATCAGCAGCATGGAATCAGTCTCTTATCTGCTTATATAAAATTAGAATTACAAAAGCAGGAAAGAATTATTTTAGACAATGAATACTTCGTTGCGCTGGTTCCTTTTTGGGCTGTTTGGCCTTACGAGGTAATGATTGTAAGTAAGCGCCATGTTCAGAATATTATTCAATTTAATGAACAGGAAAAAAAGGCCTTTGCAACTATTCTTAAAGAGCTTACTATTAAATACGACAACCTTTTTAATATTTCTTTTCCGTATTCTGCCGGGATGCACCAGGCGCCTGTAAATGAAGGCGGGCAAGCGGCCTGGCATTGGCATATGCATTTTTATCCGCCGTTATTAAGAAGTGCTGCAATAAAGAAATTTATGGTTGGTTACGAAATGCTGGCAAATCCCCAACGCGATATTACGCCGGAAATAGCGGCAGAAAAATTAAGAAGTTTACCTGTGGTGCATTACAGTATCATTAATCAATAAAAAGTGTATGAAGCGTATTATGGTAACAGGCGGCCTGGGTTTCATCGGTTCTCATACCGTAGTGGAATTGTTACAGGCAGATTTTGAAGTTATTATTATTGATAATCTATGCAATTCACAGGCTTTTATCCTGGACAGGATTGAAATGATAGCAGGACAAAAGCCCGTATTTTATCAAACAGATATGTGTGATAAAATAAAACTGATTGATGTGTTTAAAAAAGAAAAACCATTTGATGTTGTTATACATTTTGCAGCATTAAAAGCTGTAGGTGAATCGGTAAAAGAGCCTTTGAAATATTTTCAAAACAATCTTTCATCATTAATGAACCTGTTAGATTGTATGCCTGCTGCGGGTTGTAACAAACTCGTATTCTCATCGTCAGCTACGGTATATGGTTTCCCTGATGAATTACCGGTTAAAGAAGCAGCAGCTTTTAAAAAAGCACTCTCAGCTTATGGAAGTACTAAGCAGTTTGGAGAAGATATGATTGAGAAACTATGTGCAGTGGGTTATATTAAGGCAATAGCATTGCGTTATTTTAATCCGGTTGGTGCACATGAATCTGGTTTGATTGGCGAATTACCAATTGGTGTACCTAATAACCTGATGCCCTATTTAACACAAGCTGCTATTGGCAAACAAAAAAAATTGACTGTTTTTGGCAATAACTATGCTACACCGGATGGCAGTTGCCTGCGGGACTATATACATGTAGTTGATTTAGCAAAAGCGCATGTAAAAAGTTGTGAAAGGCTTATTGAAGATATAGCGTCAGATCAATATGAAACTTTTAATGTGGGTACAGGAAATGGAATATCTGTGTTGGAATTAATACAGGAATTTGAAAGTATGAATGCTGTAAAATTAAATTACAATATTGGCGACCGCAGGCATGGTGATGCCCCGGAATTATATGCAGATGTTGCCAAAGCAAATAAAATTTTGCAATGGAAAGCAGAAAAAAATTTGAAGGATATGGTAATAGATGCATGGAGATGGGAGCAAAATGTTGCAGAATTAAACCAGTAAAACAATCATTTAAAGTCATAATAAAATTTATAAATAAACACAAATTGTAAATAACCAAACACCTAGCTTATGAACAGTTTAGTAACAGCCGATTATCTTGTTTTCATTTTTTATTTCCTGCTGGTAACTTCTTACGGTATCTGGATTTATAAGAAAAAAAAGAAAAAAGAAATCGATACAAAAGATTTTTTTCTTGCCGAGGGTTCACTTACCTGGTGGGCAATTGGTGCATCATTAATCGCATCCAATATTTCTGCTGAACAATTTATCGGGATGAGCGGGGCGGGGTTTACCATGGGTATAGCTATTGCTGCTTACGAATGGATTGCAGCAATTGCCCTTATCATTATTGCAATATGGTTCATGCCTATTTATTTAAAAAATAAAATATTCACCATGCCGCAGTTTTTAAAACAGCGGTATAATGAATCGGTAAGTTTAATTATGGCTGTATTCTGGTTATTTCTCTACATATTTGTAAACCTCACTTCTATTCTCTTTCTTGGTGCCTTGGCCATTAATAACCTGAGTGGTGGAGAACATTTTCACCTGATTATGATTTTACTGGCATGCTTTGCACTCTTTATTACATTGGGGGGTATGAAGGTAATAGGATATACTGACGTTATACAGGTAGTGGTACTTATCATAGGTGGATTGGTAACGTCTTATGTAGCACTTACATTAGTGAGTGAGCATTTTGGTATGGGAAAAAATATTTTGGCGGGCTTTAATAAGCTAATGGATGATGCACCTGAAAATTTCAGAATGATATTCGATAAGCCTGGTGAAAAGGCTTCACAGGCTGAAGTTAATAATTACCTGGCGCTTCCGGGTATTGCTATGTATGCTGCCGGACAATGGATTGCGAATTTGAATTACTGGGGGTGCAATCAATATATAACTCAAAGAGCTTTGGGCGCCGATTTAAAAACTGCCCGTACCGGTATTTTCTTTGCAGGGTTTCTAAAGATTTTGATGCCAGTTATTGTAATGCTCCCAGGTATTGCAGCATTTGTATTGCACAAAAACGGGGGCTTACAGGCAGAGATGCTGGTTAACGGAAAAGTAAGTGCAGACAATGCATACCCTGCAATTCTTGCTTACTTACCAAATGGATTAAAAGGCTTATCAATCGCTGCTCTTACTGCTGCTATTGTTGCATCACTTGCCGGAAAAGTAAATAGTATCTCCACCATTTTCACACTGGACATTTA
>JBBRPX010000165.1:0-8372 GCA_038227505.1 Chitinophagales bacterium | reverse complement strand
GTAAAAAATGCTCTCGCTCTTTTCCTTTCTATTTTTCACATTCTTTTTAAAAACGTTGTTGCGTTACTGCATACAGGAAGCAACATAGCTCGATTTTTATAAAAGGATAAAAAAAGCCTGTGCGCTGATTTGTGCGTTTTATCCTTTTGTAAAAATGAGCATCCGTGGGGTTTGGGGAGTGGAAGACTCCCCAATAAATAAAAAAGCCTTACGCCTGTGGCTCTGCCTTTGATTGAGCGGAGCGAGAGGCAATATAAAAAAGTAAGTTTGTAATTTTTCATTACAAATTTACTAACCTATTTTAACGGATAAGCGGATAAAATAAAATGAGTTTGGCTTCGCCAAGTGTTTTATTTTATTGGCTTATTCCGTTGTGTGCTGGCGTGCGTGGGTTTTGGCACGGCTGCAAAAACGATAAAACAGCGAAGCGGCTTTAGGGCTGTTTTATTCGTTTTTGCTTGTGGTGTTGGCTATTTACACATAATGTGTATTATTATCTTTTTTGTCGGGTGGATGCTTGCAAGCGTGGCGCAAAAAATAATAATGCCACATTATGTTACTTAGCTTCCCGAAGGGCAACACCAGATTTTTAGTTAGCGTTGTTTCGTGCGTGGGAACTAAAAAGAGCCGTGTATGTGCGTGGAATTTATTTAAAAGGATGGTGCAGTTCTAGTGCTAGTTTTAATTGTGTCACATTTGTTTGTTTGTATTTTTCGGTAGTGCTTGGGTATTTATGCCCTGCAAAGGCTTGTACAAGGCGTAAATCATTATTTTGTTTTAATAAATTGGTTATGACACTTTGCCGTATGGTTTGTGCGTTTACATTACGTGGTAAATATAATTTTCCATAACTGCGCTTAATGTGTTTGGTTATATCTTCTGCTACCATTGGTGTTTTACGTTGTCCAATCATAAAAAGATTACTTTCATTTTCTCTCAATAATTTCAATCGTATATCTTCTATGTAATTTTTAAACAAAATTATTTGATTAGCTTTTAATCCTAATGTTCGGCTATTACTTTTTATACTTGATTTTATATAAATGGTGGCTTGTCCCAGGTTAATATCTTCTACTTGCAAAGCTTCTATTTCATTGGGTTTTAAGGCTTGGTAAATTAATAAACTCATTAGTACTTTATTTCTATAATCTAAATTTATAAAGCGTTCGGGTTTTGTGGTTAATAGTTTTTCTAATTCTTCAGTACTAAATAAATCTTGTAATTGTATATCTCTGTTTTGTTTATCTCTTAATTTGATTGATTTTGTTGGGTTATCTCGTCTTTCTTGTTTAAAACATAAATAACTATAATACACTTTTATACTACTCAATATTCTACTTAATGTGTTTCTACTCGTGTATCTTGTTCTTAAAACGCCCATATAATTAACCAGTTCGGCATAAGTATAGGTTTTACAATTTGGATTATTAGTTATAAAAATTTCTATTTCTCTGCTGTAGGCTATGACGGTTTTTTGAGTGTAATATTTTTTTAAGTAAATTTCTAAATCTTCCATTCATATTGGTTTTACTTGATTTTATAGCTTTTTAATTTGATAACTTTTTACTTTTGCATATATCTGTGTGGTTTCTAAATGACTGTGCCCTAAAAAATCCCTGACAAATTCTATACTCATTCCGTTTTCTAATAAGTGTGTGGCTATGCTGTGGCGTAAATGATGCAGCGTATAGTTTTTAGTTGTGAGTGTTGAGTTTTCAATAATTGTTTTTAATGTTTTATTAAAGCTGTCGCCACTCATTCGGTGTTTTATCCTGCTTAACATAAATGGCTCTAAAGCCTTGTCTTTTCTATATTCTTTACAATAGTTTTCTAAATCAGTTTTTACGGTTTGGTTTAGTGGTATTACCCGGCGTTTTGCTCCTTTACCGTTTCTTACATACAATAAACTGTTTCCAAAATCAACATCAATCATATTTAAGCTCACGGCTTCGCTTCTTCTTAATCCACAACTATAAAATAAATGGAGTAATGTTTTTTCTTTTAAATTTTGAGTGGCGTTAAATAGTTCTGTAATTTCTGTTTTGCTTAATGGTTGCCGTGTATTGATTTTAGGGCGTTTAAACTTGATGCTGCTTATTGGGTTTTCATCTATTTGGTGTGTTTGTTCTAACCAAGTAAAAAATAGTTTGATTGAATAAACTTGATGGTTAATATAGGCTTCGCTCAAAGGTTCATCTTTTCGCTTTTGTTTTCTGTTTTGTAAATACTCGTAATACTCTTGTATTTGCTCTTGGTTGATGTTTTCTATTGCTGGGGTGGCAATGTGGTGTAAAAATTCTTTAACGCCTGCACAAGCCATTAATACGGTATTTTGTGTGTAGCCTAAATGTTCTAAGTGTTGTTTAAATTTTTGCTCGGTTTCATTACTGTTATACATTGTATCATTTATGTTTTTCTATATCTACGATGATTTTTAAAATGGGGCATATACATTTTTCTGTTTTTCTTGAACGCTAACACTTTTATCAGTGTTTATAGGGCTTCCAGTGTTCAGTTAGTGTTCAGTACCGTTCACTGGTGTTCATTAGCGTTCACTAATCAATTAACGCATCTAACTGCTTTTGTAAAAATTCTTTTACATCTTCTCTCATTCTTCTATAATCATCAAAATATAATATCCTGTACCTATTGCCTTTATTGATGTGTGAGCCTACTTGTTGTAAATATTCAAAACTCATTAATTGATTGATGTAATAACTTAACGATGTTTTTTTTAGTTGTAAATGTTCTCTTATTTCTTTTTGTGTAAATTCATAATTATTATTGTTTTGCTTGGTAACATAATCTTTCAGCCTTTCAAAAAACTGCCTTAGGCTTCCGTCTAATTCATCCATTTTTAGCATGATACATTCAAATAATAGATCTTTTGCTATTTGGCAATCTTTTTTTGTGGCTATTAGCTTGCCTTGTGGTGTTTTGTTACGTTGGTATTGGTGCAATACGGTTATCATATCTATAAAATATAAATACAATCTATACAATCGTCTTTCATCCCTGATGCCTTCGGGTAGCTTTAATTTAGTGGCGTGTGGGTTGTGTACGTTATAGGGCTGTAATAGCCTTACAAAGTTTTTGAGTTCATTTTGATTATTTTTTTGCTCTTGTTTATTGATTAATCCTGCGGCTTCTTTGGCTTGGTATTCATTTATTTTCTTCGTTTGTTCTTTGCTTTCGTCTATGGCTATTAAAAACAATCGGCTCATATTGTCGGCGTATATGGCTCCGTGCGTGGTACAGGCTATACTTGTTATTGGCCCGTAAACGGTTAATTCTTTAATGCCTATGTTTCCTTTTTCATCTTTGTAGCTTACTCCGCTTATGAGTTCGCCATTGCTTACTAATTCTCTCCAAGCGTATTCTGCTTCTTCGCCTAATCCGTCTACATCTTCAAAGCATATCAATTTATTTTTAAAATAATATTTCGGTACGTTATACAACATTTTTTCACTGCATCGGCTGTATATTTTTTTATTCTCTTCGGGTATTATTTTATAAATGCCTTTTAATAAATTGGTTTTTCCGCTTCCGCTACTGCCTTGTATCAAAGCGTTTAAAGGGTTTTCTTGTATATGGCTTACTGCTATCACAAATAAAAATGTTTTGTTTTCTTCTTCGCCTACGATGCCTGTATGTGTTAGTTTTTCTTTTATTTTTTCTATCAAATTGGTATCGTTCGCTAATTCTAAGGCTTTGTTTTTTTCGAGTGTAGTTAATTGATAAATGGGTGTTTCTGTTTCTGTGGTGCTTTGTAAATTACTATTAATAAGCGTTTCACGGTAGGTGTCTAAATATTCAGTTAATTGATAGATGTCTTTTTCTAAAATTGATTTATGTAATTGTAAATATTCGTTTGCTTCTTGTACTGTTTTTTCTACTTGCTTACTATCATATAAATCTATTTTAAAACGTCTTTTATTAATGCTCTCGTTTAGTTCTGTGTTTATTATTTCAATCGTTACGTTTAGTTTACTCATTACTTTATCTACTCCGCCTTTGATTAAATATGTGGCTGTATCGCTTGTATAGCTTAGTTTATGAGGGTTGTTTGAGTTTAGTTTTTTAGTTAAATTATTTTCTTTTTCATTTGATACATTAATTGCCTGCGGTGGCTCACCGCTTTCTTTTTCAATTGAAAAAGAAAATAGGTTAATACGTTTTTCTAATAAGTGTGTAAACACATCTTCATTATGGGCTATGAGTGTTTCGTTTACATCTTTGCAGGGCAATTCCAGTTTGCTAAAAATGATCTGCGGTAATTTCTCTTTAAGTTCTTTTGCGTATTTCGTTGTGGCCGTGCCACCTGCTTCATCATTATCAAAAGCAAAAATAATTTCGGTTAAATTTGGTAGTTCTTTTATAGCGTTTTGTATTTCTTCGTTTAATCTATTTGTTCCGTAACTCGCTAATAGTGTGTAATTGTTGGCTACGCTTTCTATTTGTAATAAACTGGCTGTATCAATAATGCTTTCACAGATAATTAATTTTTGTGTTTCTTCATTCGGGTATTTTGGATATAGCCCTGTACTTTCCTTTAAATAGTAGTGCTTGGCGTTGTTATCATTTACGGTACTTCTAAAATATAAGCCTGTAATGTGATTGCCTTTATTGCGCATCGCAAAACAAACACCATATTTTGCAAAGGGTTTATAGGCTTGCAATTCGGGGCGTTTGTTGTTTACGCCCCACGGATAAAGCAATCCAACGCTTACACAATTATTAATCAAAGTTTCGTCTCTTCTTGCGCCATGATGGAACTGCCCTGTGTTATAGCCTATTTCTATTTTTAATGGATTTAAGTTTCTGCTTTGTAAATACTCTCTCGCCGGTGGACTGTTATGTATGGCATTTTTAAAATAGGTAAACAGGTTTAATAATATTTGTTCTCTGCTTATGCTTGGCTGCGTGGCTTGTTTAATGGGTTCATGCGATAGTTTGTGTTTATCGGGAATTATTTCACCTAATAATAATTTTGCTTTTTCTAAGGCTTCGTGCTTAGTAATGTTTTCTTTGTACATAATAAAATCAATCACATCAAGGCTTTTACCGTGTGTTTTGCAGTTACTACTAAAACAATACGCTGTATGCGTTTTGTAATACACTTGTAGGCTTGGTGTTTTGTCCTGATGGAAGGGGCAGTTTAACCGTAGATTTTTATCGGGCTTTAAATTATAGTGGTGTAGTACCGTGGATAATGTGAGTTTTTGCTTGATTTCGGAGATTTCCATTGTTGATAATTTTTAGTCTACTTTTAAGTTGATTTATTAATTACGCAAAAGTCTACTTTTATATAGATTATTTAAACAATATCTACTTATTTTATTAACAATAAAGCATTAAAATATCTAAAAGCCTTATTTTGACTACCTTTATCATGTTTAAATCTATTTATTTAATGGTAATATTTGGCGACGCTTTAGCAGAAGCAAGAAAGAAAAAAGGGTTTTCGCAAGAAGAATTAGGCGTAAAAGTGGGTATTGATAAACGTATTGTTTCACGTTATGAGAATAACAAAACACTACCTTCTATTGATGTGGCAAAAAAGATGGCCGATGCTTTAGAAACTTCTTTAGATAAACTTACAGGTCTTAAACATTCGCTCTTCATTGAAGATAAGGAAATGACCAAATTATTAAAGGACTATTCCAAAATGAATGATACCGATAAATCTGTTATCAAACGATTTTTAAAAGCTTTCAGCTTTTATGCTAAAATTGAAGAATCGCAGTTGGCGCATTAAATTTTTTGCTTGCTGAAATTACTTGAACCGATTATTATACATACTAATGCTAGAAACAAATGCATCAAAATGTTACCCTAACTATAGCACAGTTGGAACATAAAATTATGAAAAACAATTTTTATAGTTTAAAATTTATTGCTTTATGTATAAGCATCATTATAATGTATTCTTGTAAAACAAGTGAAAAGAATAGTGCAAAAAAATATTATTTGGAAGGTTTATACTGTACAGAAAAAATGCCTGCTGATATTGGAGAACCTTATAGAATTTACCTTAAATTTAAAAAAGATGGGACTGTAATTAGCATGAATTCTTCTTTAGAATGTGATACTATAAAAAAATTAATTGATAATAATTGGGCTGAAACAGGCAAGTATATTCGTGATAAGAATGATTCTTTGAATTTTACTTTTACGAATAATCGGGTAAACAATAATGAATACACTTCTAAGTATAAAGCAATAATTTCAAAAGATGGGAGCTTGAATTTTGTAGAGATTATAAAATATAAAGGAAATACACCTTATAAAAAATCATCAAATTATAGACTTTGTAAATGATGATACTATTTACAATGTAAATTGTAATAGTCAGTTAATTCTTTATTATTTACATTTAGCTTAAACAAGTACTCGTATAATAATTCACATCCTTTTTTTGACTCCCTTTGGTCAAAATAACATTTACTTAAATTAGGTAAAAGCCTTGTTTTATTAAAATAATTTTGACTCCTTAAAAATTCTAAATCTTCAATGGCTTTTTTAAAGTTCCCTAATCTGCGTAAACATTCTCCCCTTTCCATGTAAGCATCTAAATATTTGTCATCTTGATTAATTGTATAGTTAAATTCAATAATAGCCTTTTCTGTTACATTTAACTCCTTATAAATAAGTCCTGAACAATAATGAGCATCGGTGTATAAGCTATCTATTTCTAACACTTTTCTGTAATTTGTAAGTGCTAAATTAAAACTATCTAATTCGGCGTATAAAAACCCACGATTAAAATAAGCATCGGTATGTTTAGGATTAAGTTTAATTGTAGTTTCAAAATCAGTTAAGGATTTTGAAATTTTGCCTTGTGATTGATAGACATTTGCTCTACCATGATACGCATCGGCATCATTAGGGTTGAATTTAATAACAATACTAAAATCATCAACAGCTTTTTCAAATTCATTAAGTATTAAATAGCACAATGCTCTATGGTAAAACGCATCCACATTTTTGTCATTGACTTGTATTGCCTTAGTGAACTCTACAATTGCTCCTTTATAGTCTCTTTGGTTTTCCTTTTCTCCTCCTTGTAATAAATACTTATTACTGCTTTCATTTACAACAACTTGGCTAATAGAAGTAAAATTGAAATATAGTAGGAAAAATAATAAATAGCACTTCTGTATCATTTATCCTCCTCCTTTAGTGCTGCCAGTATTTATAGGTCCATTCTGGTTCTCATATGTATCTTTGATATCAGTACCATCGGGTATATCATTATTTGAATTAGCGTCATTATTCCTTTTATCAATTCGCTCTGCGGATTCTTTAGCACTCATATATGAAGTTTCTCGCTTAATTGTAATGCCTAAGAATTTGGTTTTCTTTTCTACAAAAACACGTTCATCGTTATATTGTAAGTCTACGCCATATACAGAAGTTGTGCTACTGGGATTAGCTGGGTCGACCTTTATACGAACATTTTGAGCTCCACGAGGTATAGTAACTGCACCTGTTCCAGCAACAGGGCCTGTATCTGCAATGTTATTTCCAGTTTGTGAATTGTCTACCCTTAACCTATCTGCTTCTTGAAACATATTAAAATTAACAGTTACTAATGCTGTAGTATTACCTATATTAACTGTTTGGTCTAAACTGCCACCAGGTGATGGTTCTTTTAATCTGACAGTTGTAGTCGAAATTATCGTCTTTTCCAAAGTATATTCATGGGTAATTAATTTGAGTTTAGGAATTTGAATATTTTTAAATATACGTATTCCACCACCTCTACTACTACCACTTTCTCCATCCCAACAATCAGCTGGATTATTCTTTTTCTCTCCTCCGTCTAGGTCAATATATTTTATTGGACTATTTTCCGCAAAGCAATATGTACTGTTCCATGCAAATGCTCTAAATAAAGGGTCAACCGACAGAAACCGCCCTAAAGCTGGATTATAGATACGAAGTCCATAATCCTGAGTACCTGTTTCAGCATCATTCTCTTTGCCGTTAAACCCATACCTGTACGCACCTGTGCAACTATTTTCATTTCCTGCATATTTTCTATACACAACCTTTAAAGCCGTGTCATTTGTTCTATATGCAAGTTTTGGGCAACCCATTTTTTAGTTCTGTATGATATTCAAAGATAAAATTTTATTGATTTGGAAGCACGTATTTTTTTCTTTCAATTGAAAAAAAAAGATTTCAATTCCTTCCCTACGCACAACAGGGCTCCATTTTAGTTCCTTCGCTTGATCCACGCCAACTAAAATATACCAGCAGATAGAACGCTAAGTAACATAATGTGGTCTTATGCTCACTTCCTCTATCCCTTGTTAGCACGCTAACGCAGAAGCTCTCATAAGTCACATTATATTAAATAGCCTGCT
>JBBRPX010000164.1:0-8382 GCA_038227505.1 Chitinophagales bacterium | reverse complement strand
ATTCACCCAATCCCCCTAACTAAAATTATAACCATGACAATTGTTACAAATTTTAAAATTCACACGCTCTTTTTATTATTTATGATTTTAAACATAAGTAGTATCATGGCACAAAACGGACCTGGAGCAGGTTTTGTAAAAGAGGCAGATGGCACCCCATTATCCGGAACCTCTTTAACTGCAAAATCACCATCATTTAAATCTTCAGCAATAGCAGGTAATGATGGCAATTTCTCTTTAAACTTACCAGCAGGAAATTACAGTATTACCGCCGGTTTTGCCGGCAGAACTGCGGAGACGAAACAGGTTAAAATAATTGCTGGCGAAACTATTACTCAAAATTTTACCTTGGTTAGTGGAGGCGATTTAGTTGGTATTGTTGTATTAGGTTCTCGTAGTATACGTAGAGTAAATACTGAAACAGCTGTGCCCGTAGATGTTTTAAATATAAGTGATCTTACAAGGGCTGCCCCACAAACAAATCTTAATCAGATTTTAAATTATGTGGCCCCATCTTTTACTTCCAATACACAAACAGTTGCAGATGGTACTGATCACATAGATCCGGCTCAGCTTCGTGGCTTAGGGCCCGATCAGGTTCTGGTATTACTGAATGGAAAAAGGCGCCATTCTTCCTCATTGGTTAATGTAAACGGTACACCGGGCAGAGGTTCTGTTGGTACAGATTTAAATGCAATACCTGCATTTGCTATTGAAAGAATTGAAGTTTTGAGAGATGGAGCAGCTGCTCAATATGGGTCTGATGCAATTGCCGGTGTGATTAATGTTGTGATGAAGAAAAACATCAATAAATTTACTTCTTCTCTAAGTACGGGCGGCAATGTCAGCAGTGGTTCTAACGATCACAGAGGCGGTATTGATGGCAAACAGGTGCAGCTCGATCTTAACTATGGAGTAGGGCTTGGTAAAAAAGGCGGTGCGGTAAATTTTACAGGGAGTTTTGTTACCCGTGAAGATACAAGAAGAGCTACAGATTATAATGGTCAGATTTTTAATGCTTACAATGCAATTGAAAATAGAGCTGCTGCAGGAGGCGTTAATTTATCTTCACTTTTTAGCAATATAAATAATACTCCTAACACTGCACAAATTTTAAGTGCTATTAAAACTTATGCGCCCAATGTTTCTTATTTTTCTGCTGCGCAGCAAACAAACATACAGAATGCAACTACTGTTGCAACAATGCAATCTGCCCTTTCGGCTATTACTGATGCCAACACAAATGTTACAAATAATGAGCTGGCTTTTAGAGGGCTTGAAAGGAGAAATTTCAACATGCGTATCGGTCAGTCAAAATTATCGGGAGGCCAGCTATTTATGAATTCAACTTTACCAATAAATGCAAATAATACTTTTTATGCATTTGGTGGATACGGCATTAGAGACGGCAACAGTGCAGGTTTTTACAGAAGACCTGTCCAGAACAGAACACTTACTGAACTTTATCCAAATGGATTTTTGCCGGAGATAGGATCATATATTACTGATGCATCAATAGCAGTCGGCGTAAAAGGAAAGTTAGGAACATGGAATTATGATTTGAGTAATACTTATGGTCAAAATCAGTTTAAGTATACCATAAAAAATACTTCAAATGCTACACTTGGTCTTAAATCTCCAAAGGAATTTGAAGCAGGTAAATTAGGTTTTTCCCAAAATACTTCCAACCTCGATTTTTCGCATGAGTACGATGTACTTGAAGGTTTAAATTTAGCCATTGGAGGAGAGCTACGATTAGAAAATTATAAAATAAAAGCAGGGGAACAAAACTCTTATGAGAGATATGACATAAATGGTGTACCAGCTACTCCTACTACACCTGCAACACAATTGCCAACAGACTTTTTCGGTAGTGCAAGACCCGGTGGAGCACAGGTTTTTCCCGGCTTTAAACCTGAAAATTCTTTAAGTAAAAACAGAAACAGTCAGGCAGGTTATGTAGATGTTGAATTAAACCCAACAAAAGCATGGTTATTAAACGGTGCCGTACGCTTTGAAAACTACTCAGATTTTGGAAGTACATTCAGTTATAAATTTGCCACAAGAATAAAGGCCGGTAAAGGCTTAAATTTAAGAGGTGCCATAGCAACCGGTTTTAGAGCACCTTCGTTACAACAAAGATATTTTAATTCTACAGCCACCCAGTTTTTAGGCGGCGTACCATTTGAAGTAGGTACGTTTACAAATGAATCCAAAGCTGCAAAATTATTGGGTATTCCAAATTTAAAACAGGAAACTTCAAGCAGCTATAGCGCGGGTGTAACTTATAAAGTGCCAAACTCTACATTAACACTAACGGTAGATGGTTATTTTATAAAAATTAAAGATCGTATCATTTTAACTGGACAATTTGCACGACCATCAGGTACACCAACAGGAGATCAACTGGTGCTCCAGCAAGCTTTTGATCAGGCAGGCGCTACTTCAGCAACATTTTTCACAAATGCAATTAATACTGAATCTAAAGGGATTGATTATATCGTTTCTAATAAATTTAATTTTGATGGCTTCACTTTAAAAACAGATTTAGCTGGTACTGTATCCAGAACAAATAAAGTAGGAGATATTAAAGCATCTGACATATTAAAAAACACAGGTAATCTTAATAATTATTTTGATGAAGCAAGCCGTATTTACTTAGAATCAGCGGTACCAAGATCAAAACTTGCATTAATCAATACACTGAATTATAAAAAACTGGAATTCTTTTTACGCCATACTTATTTTGGAGCTGTAACCGACCCTAATACAGCAGATATAAACGGAAACGGTTTAGTTGAAGGAGCAACAATAAACGGTCAGTTTTTAGCTACAGAGCACCCAACCTTCGGCGGAAGAACAATTACCGATTTTTCAGTAGGTTTTATTGCTACTAAAACTTTGAGGATCACACTTGGAGCCAACAACATATTTGATATTTATCCGGATAAAAACTTAAAAACACAAACTGCTGCCAGAACTAATACGGCAGGGGTTTTGCAGCTTCCAGGAACAATCGATTTGAGCAATAATAACCAGTTTGAATATTCAAGAAATGTTTCTCAATTTGGATTTAATGGCAGGTATATCTTTGCAAGATTAAGTTTGACTCTGTAAAAAAATAATTCTCAAAATTAAAAAATATCCGTTTGATGTAGTTTCAAACGGATGTTTTTTTAGGACCAATTAAAAAACTTTGCTTTGAAGTGTCAAATAGTTAAATTGATTGTTTAATTTATCATCTATAAATTATTAAACACTAATAATTTAAATAGATTTTAAAGGTTGTAATTGATTTAAACGTCATTTTCTTCTTTTATTAAAATAATAATCCTATCTTTGCGCTCCGAAAATTATGGCTAAACAAGCACTCATTAAACAGGATGGATCGATAGTAGAAGCGTTGAGCAATGCTATGTTCAAAGTAAAATTGGAAAATGGTCACGAAATTTTAGCGACTATTTCAGGCAAAATGAGGATGCACTATATCCGTATTTTACCTGGAGATAAAGTTGGTGTTGAAATGAGTCCATATGATTTAACTAGAGGGAGAATAATTTTCAGGTACAAGTAAATATATAAAAAGTAAAAATTATTATCATGAAGGTAAGAGCCTCCATTAAAAAACGCAGCGCAGATTGTAAAATTGTGAGAAGAAAAGGGCGTCTGTACGTTATTAACAAGAAAAATCCTCGCTTTAAGCAAAAACAAGGATAATTAACTTTAAACAGAAAATCTTAAACTGAACAAAATATGGCTCGTATTGCCGGTATTGATCTGCCAAAAAACAAAAGAGGCGAAATTGGACTAACGTACATTTATGGTATTGGTCCAAACACTGCAAAATATATTTTAGGCAAAGCAGGTATTGATCTTAATAGAAAAGTAAACCAATGGAATGACGAAGAGCAAACTGCTATACGTAACATCATTAGTGGAGAAATAAAAACAGAAGGTGCTTTACGCAGTGAAACCCAAATGAACATTAAGCGTTTATTGGATATTGCTTGTTACAGAGGTCTTCGTCATCGTAAAGGTTTGCCGCTTCGTGGTCAGCGTACCCGTACAAACAGCCGTACAAGAAAAGGTAAGCGTAAAACAGTTGCAGGTAAGAAAAAAGTTGCTAAGAAGTAATAAATAATTTCGATTTACGAATTTTGAGCTTGGAATTATGGGAGACCATATTCTGCATTTATAATTCGTAAGTGCATGTCTATAAAAGACCTCGATTTTTAGATATATCGCTAGATAGCTTTAGGTCAGCAGTAAGGATATATCGAACACAGTAATGTGTGAATTTTTAGAACGAATACCTATAATTAAACAAATGGCAAAAGCACAAGGCGGCAAACAAACAGGAAAAGCAGCTGCAAAAAAGAGAATAGTAAAAGTTGAAGCTCATGGCGACGCACACATCGTAGCAAGTTTTAACAATCTAATCATCAGTCTTACTAATAAGCAAGGTCAGGTTATCTCGTGGTCATCTGCTGGTAAAATGGGTTTTAGAGGTTCTAAGAAAAATACACCTTATGCAGCACAAATGGCTGCTGCTGATGCTGCAAAAACAGCATTGGATGCAGGTTTAAAGAGAGTTGACGTTTTAGTTAAAGGTCCTGGTAGTGGTCGTGAAGGTGCTATTCGTTCTTTATCGCAAAATGGTATTGAAGTAGCTTCTATTAAAGATATTACGCCAATGCCGCACAACGGTTGTCGTCCTCCAAAAAAGAGAAGAGTATAAAAAGATGCAAGACAAAAGATAATAGACACAAGATACAATTTCTAAAATCTTGTGTCTTATGTCTAAGATCTCAAAATCTATTAATAAGGGTTCATCATCGATTTTACGATTTTTATGATGGTGAATCGTCACTAAAAAATCACATACATAAATTATGGCACGCTACACTGGCCCTAAAACAAAGATCTCCCGCAGGTTTGGAGAATTAATTACCGGAAACGGAAAGTGGTTAACCAAAAACAGTGTTCCACCAGGAATGCATGGTGCTACTAAAAAGCGTAAATCTCCAAGTGAGTACGCACTTCAGTTAACTGAAAAGCAAAAAGCAAAATATACTTACGGCTTGTTGGAAAAGCAATTCCGCAAAACATTTGATGAAGCAGCACGTAAAAAAGGTGTAACAGGTGAAAACCTTATTAAATTATTAGAAGCCCGCTTGGATAATACTGTTTACAGAATGGGTATTTCTATTAGCCGTCAAGGTTCTCGACAGTTGGTTAGTCACAAACACATTACTGTAAACGGGGAAGTATTAAACATACCTTCTTATAGTTGTAAACCAGGTGATGTTATTGGTCTTAAAGGTAAAACTGCTGCCAATAAATCTATTACCGATAATCTTCGTGGTAAAAACCCGAAGCATAATTGGGTAGAGTGGAATGAAGCTGAAATGAAAGGTACATTTATTACATATCCAGAAAGAGAAAGCGTTCCTGAGAATATTAAGGAGCAACTAATTGTGGAATTGTACTCTAAATAGATTCTGGTATTGAGTATTTAGTATTGAGACAAAACATCTCATTACGAAATAATCAAGTCTCAATACTTAATACTACATACTCAATACTTATTTAAAAATTAAACCCAACAAATAAAAATGGCCATTTTTAATTTTGTTAAACCAGATAAAATTGTTCTGCAAAAAGCTACTGATTTCGAAGCCCAATTTGAGTTTCGTCCGTTAGAGCCGGGATATGGTGTAACTATTGGTAATGCACTTCGTCGTGTTTTGCTTAATTCTTTAGAAGGTTATGCTATCATTGGCATCAATATCGCAGGTGCAGATCATGAATTTGCAACTATTAAAGGTGTTACAGAAGATGTGACCGAAATGATTCTGAATTTAAAACAAGTTCGTTTCAAATTAATAGGCGATCATGATATTACTTCTGAAAAAGTAACCTTATCTATAAAAAGTAAAACAGAATTTACTGCAGGTATGATCGGCGAAGCTACTCCTATGTTTGAAGTAATGAATCCTGAATTGCTTATTTGTACACTTGACAGTAGCGCTAAACTTGACATTGATATTACAATTGGTAGAGGTCGTGGTTATGTTCCTGCTGAAGAGCATAAGGAAAAAAGTTCTCAGTTCGGTTATATTCCTGTAGATGCTATCTATACACCAATAAAGAATGTAAAGTATCTTATAGAAAATACTAGGGTTGAACAACGTACTGATTTTGAAAAATTAATCATGGATGTTGTTACCGATGGTACTATTCATCCTGAAGAAGCAGTAAAACAGGCTAGTCGTATTCTTATCCAGCATTTGATGATCATTACTGATGAAAACATCACTTTTGATACCAAAGAGGATAAGAAAGAAGATATGGTTGATGAGCAAACTTTACAACTGCGTAAAATGCTTAAAACTCCGCTAGAAGATCTAGATCTTTCTGTAAGAGCATTCAACTGTTTAAAAGCTGCAAAAATTAATTCTTTAAGCGAATTAGTTCAGTATGAGCAAGAAGATTTAATGAAATTTAGAAACTTTGGTCAGAAATCTTTAAGTGAAATTGATTCAGTTTTACAAGATAGGGGATTGAGTTTTGGAATGGATTTGAGCAAACTAAAATTGGATGATGAAAATTAATTAGGAACCCGCTAATTAATTATAAAAATAATTTAATAATTCCGAAAGGATAACCTGTAATTCCTGACACGGTACAGGGGAATAAAAACAAACAATAGTCATGCGTCACGGAAATAAAAATAATAACCTTAGTAGAACAGCCTCTCACAGAAGAGCTTTGTTAATGAACTTGGGTTGCCAGTTAATTACTTACAAAAGAATTACTACAACTGTAGCCAAGGCGAAAGCATTGCGTAGCTATATCGAGCCACTTATTACAAAAACAAAAGCGACAGATACAAAAGAAGCTATCAGCCACAACCATAGAATAGTATTTAGTTACCTGAATGACAAAGCTGCTGTTAAAGAATTGTTTACTGTAGTTGCACCAAAAGTTGTTGGGCGCCCAGGTGGATACACTCGTATCATTAAGCTTGGTGCTAGACAAGGTGATAATGCTGAAATGGCTATGATTGAGTTGGTTGACTTCAACGAAATATATTGCAAAAATGTAGAAACTGCTGCTGAACCTGCTAAGAGAACCCGTAGATCTGGTGGTGCAAAAGCAAAAGCCGAAACCGGTTTTACTGATGCGGAAATTACAACCGCTCCTGCTGCAAAAGTTAAAACTGCAAAAGGGGATGATTTAAAAATCATTGAAGGTATAGGACCAAAAATTGCTGAAACTTTAGTAGCTGCAGGTATTGTAACTTTTGCTGATCTTGCGGCAACTACAGCTGAAAAAGTAAAAGAAATTTTAGATGCATCAGAAGGTAATTTCAATGCTGCTGATGCAACAACATGGGCTGAACAGGCGCAATTAGCTGCTGATGGCAAAATGGAGGAATTGAAAGAATTACAAGACAGATTAAACGGCGGCAGAGAAGCATAATATGTGTTTATAAAATTTATATGAGGCTCCGATATTATTATCGGAGCTTTTTTTATATCATTGCCAAAGAAAAATATTTTATTGATGTCAAATAACAATTTAGATAAAAAAGCAGTGTTGCTTTTAGCCGATGGTACAATGCTTACGGGAACAGCGTTCGGAAAGATAGGTAGCACTACTGGTGAACTTTGTTTTAATACAGGGATGACTGGTTATCAAGAAGTATTTACTGACCCTAGTTATTATGGGCAAGTGCTTATAATGAACAGTGTACACACGGGCAACTATGGTGTTTTCAACAAGGATGTAGAGAGTGACAGTGTAAAGGTTAAAGGAGTTATTGGTCGAAACCTGGAAGAAAAGTTTAGTCGTTTTATGGCAGAAGATTCTTTACAGTCTTATTTTGAACAACAAAATGTAGTTGCAATTAATGGGGTAGATACAAGAGCATTGGTAGAGCATGTGCGAACAAAGGGTGCAATGAACTGTATCATATCTTCTGAAATAGAAGATGTAGCATTACTTAAAAAGCAACTTGCCGCCGTACCATCTATGAATGGTTTGGAACTTGCATCTACAGTTAGTACCAAAGATTTTTACACCTGTGGAGATGAGAACAGTGAAATACGAGTTGCTGTGCTGGATGTTGGGATAAAAAAGAACATATTAAATTGTTTGGTTGAAAGAGGCGTTTTTGTAAAAGTATTTAATGCAAGAACAACTTTTAAGGAGATGGAAGCATTTTTACCGGATGGTTATTTCATTAGCAACGGACCAGGTGATCCGGCACCGATGGATTACGCAATTGAAACAGTAAAAAATATTTTGGCTTCTGAAAAACCATTGTTTGGAATTTGCCTCGGACACCAATTGCTAGCATTGGCAAACGGAATTCCT
>JBBRPX010000163.1:0-8384 GCA_038227505.1 Chitinophagales bacterium | reverse complement strand
TTTTTATATTTTAAAGCCAAAGGCTATTACGCAATTGGTTTATACCCAATTTATATTTCTTTTGGTGCAGTTTTTTTAGGTGATATTTTGTCTGTAGGCTGGAGAAAATATCTTCGTTCAATTGTAATAGCATTGCCGGTTTTGCTTTATATATTTTTATTTAAGTTGGTTTTTTCAATTCATGCTCCTGACTATTACGTTAACAATAACAATAAATACAGAGAGCTTGGTATGCTTCGTTGGGAAGATGGTAAAGACCATTTATTGCCGCAAGATTTTGCAGATATGCTTGGGTGGAAAGAACTGGCAACAAAGGTTGAAGCAGCCTATAACAGTTTGCCAAATAAAGAACAAACCATTATTGTATGTGATAATTATGGACAGGCGGGAGCAATTAATTATTACACCAAAAACAAAAATATTAAAGCGGTTTCCTTCAATGCTGACTATATTAATTGGTTTAATATCAGTGCTAAAATTGAAAATTTTATAAGAGTGAAAGAGTTTGAAGGAAGCAGTGAAGAGTTAAAAGAAACTGGTCCTTTTTTTGAAAAATCATATATAGCGGATTCAATAACCAATTCACTAGCCAGAGAATTCAGAACAACCATTTTTGTTTTTACTAACCCGAAATTTGATATTAACCAGAAACTGAAAAAAAGAACTGGATAAAAAGAAAAACTAAATTGGTGTCACTTCAATAGAATGTAAAGTCAACGAAAGCAATTTCCTTCAACTATAAAAAATTTAAATGTATGTCATCTTTCACACTACAACAAACCTGCTGGGAGGTTACAGGGAAAGATTACCCGTAGTAACTTGCTATGTTCTCCTACCTAAGCAAACTGCCTAACTTAAATGTGGAAGGTTGCTTCAAAGAATGTTTTTACCTTTCCGTAATTCGCTTTGCTTTTCATAACTACCGTATAAAAAATCACATCGACAAACCAGTTGTTTTCAAAAAAAGATGAGTATAAAGTAAGTTGTTTTTTAAAATAACGATGCCCTCAGTTCGGAATATTAACTTTTTCGAGTAAGTACAGTTGTTAAAGCATTAAACGTTTCATAAATCATATTTTGTTTTAACAGGTAAGCCCCCCAAACATATTAATTTACACAACTATGAAACATATTTTTATTATACTATTTCTAAGTTTCTCCACAGCAATGGCCTTTGGACAAAAAGCCGAGGGGAAACAAATGGCAACATCCAAGCCTTTTATACTGGGTGTAATTGACGAAATAGAATCGAAGGAACTTGCTGAAAAAAGAGTGTTGAATATTTATTTACCGGAAGGTTACAAACATGATGACACAACAAAATACCCGGTTATATATTTGTTGGATGGTTCGGCTGATGAAGATTTTATTCACATTGTTGGGCTGGTGCAGTTCAACAGTTTTGAATGGGTTAACCAGGTTCCTAAATCAATTGTCGTTGGCATTGCAACTGTTGATAGAAGAAGAGATTTTACTTTTCCTACAACTATTAATGAGGACAAAAAGCGTTATCCCACAAGTGGCCACTCAGAAAAATTTATTGCATTTATTGAAAAAGAACTGCAGCCTTTTATAAATAGAAAGTACAATACCAATACTTATAAAACAATCATTGGCCAGTCGTTAGGAGGGCTTTTAGCAACGGAGATATTACTTAAAAAGCCGGCACTTTTTAATCGATATATTATTGTAAGCCCAAGTTTGTGGTGGGACAATGGCTCGTTGCTAAAAGAACAATCAGAAATTTTATCTCAATCTTTTGTAAAGCAAACAGACATTTATATTGGCGTTGGTAAAGAAGGGTTAACGCCTACCAAAATACCAAGAGTAATGGAAGTTGATGCAAATTTATTAGCAGAGAAAATTAATGGAATAAAAAGCAAATATGTAAAAGTATCTTTTGATTATTTGCCTGCTGAAAACCATGCTACCATTATGCACCAGGCAGTTTTAAATGCATTTAGACTTTTATTCCTCAAGGCACCAACTAATTAGGAACAAAAGCAAACAACACCGATAGCATTTTTGGTAACGCTGCCTATTTATTTAATATTTCTATCAAAATATTCAGCCAGTTTTTCTTTACCCATTTGTTGAAAAGGCACCCATATTTTTTCCAGTGGAAGAAAAACTTCTATGGTCTTTTTATCGGGAAAAAGTTTGTAATCAAATTTGTTGGTTTCTGTACTAATGTAACCTGTGTAATAAAATTCTACATTGTTATCACGTGCGTAGTCCAGCTTTTTTAGCATGAGGTATTTACCCAGGCTGTATTTTTTATATGCGGGGTCATAAAAATTTAGAATCCCTGCCTGGCTCGTTTTTCCTATATCAAAATAACCCGCTGCTATTAAAGAATTGCCGTCTTTTATTTGTAGCATTTTTGCATGAAAAGGATTTTCTATTTGGGGATCGTGCAGGTAGATTCTGCAACTTTCGGCGGCTTCAAAATCAATACTTTTTATATAGCAGTTATATAGGTCATTAATTTCCTTATTTATTTTCGCTTTGCTAAAGGTAACCGTAAAACCGGCACATTTTTTTCTGATAGTACTCGCTGCTGCGTCTTCAATTATATTTTTAACAGGATTACGAAGCCAAAAAACGGGATGGGCTTTTTGCGCACTACCTAATTGTGTATGATGGGTAGTAAATAATAGGTGCTGCATTCTATAATAACCTGCTGCCAGATAATCATCCAGCAAACTACCTTTAAATCCTTTTTGACCTGGAAAAATAAAATCGGGCCATGCATTCATCACTGCAAATTAAGGATATTTTTTATCTTAATATGTCTTTGAAAAAGCTAGACTACTTTTGTAGAGTTTCGTACGATCAATTTAGAACTGAGTTCTACATCGCCACACCGTTGCAGTGTTGCTTTATTTTCCATTAATTGAAAAAGCACTGAGGCGGGTTCCCGGCCAATATCGTATGCCGGCTGGGTAATTGTAGTAAGAGATGGATTAAGGATGGTCGCAGTTTGCAAATTCGAGAAGCTGATAATCTTAACATCTTTAGGTATGTTCAGGTTTAGCTCTTGGCATATTACATAACCGGAAACTGCAAGTTCTTTCACACAGGCAAAAATTGCATCTGGTCTATCAGCTTGTAGCAATAAGTCTTTAATTAAAAGTTTATTCGCTTCTTTATCTGTATCGCAGGTTATAATGTGTTTTTTATTTACTGCAACACTGAGTTTTTTTGCTGCATCAAGGTAGCCGTTCATTCTTTTATTTGCAATGGAGAGCTTGCTCGATATGGAGAGGAAAGCTATTTTTTTACAACCATTTTTAATTAAATGCTCGGTTCCCTTAAACCCACTTTCGTAATCGTTGGTAGTTATTTTTTGTGCATTAATATCTTCTGCAACCCTATCAAAAAAAACGAGTGGGATACCCATATTTTTTATTTCTCTTAAATGATCGGTATTTGCTGTGTTGCACGAAAGTGAAATTAAAATTCCATCTACACGGCCATTCTGCAAATGTTTTGAGATCGATATTTCCTGCTGCAGGTCATCGGGGGTTTTATTAATAAGTATATGAAAACCTTTTTTTTGTGCAAAAGATTCTGCCCCGTTGATGGCCAACGAAAAAAAAGTTGTTGGCAATTTCAGTAATGACTACTGCTATGATTTTGCTTTTTTGCCTGCGAAGATTGCCGGCAAAAGGGTTGGCGTGGTAATTTAACTCTTTGGCTTTTGCCAAAACGATCTTCTTGGTAGTGTGCTTATTTCTTTACTATCTCTAAGTGCTCTTGATACAGATGAAATAGATAAATTAAGTTCTTTGGCTAGTTCCTTTAGGTTCATAATAGAAGTTCAAGAGTAATAAATTTTTCTTTAATGTTGCCCATAAAAATTATCAATAAAATAAAGATGCAGCCACAGCCATTTAAAGAAAAATACGGATCAGATCATTCTACCAGTTCTTTAAATAATTTTTGTAGCATATCTGCAGGGTCTAAGCATAGACCCGGGTGTGTTTTAGAAGTTTGCACAACTGTACTTCGGGTGGCTGTAAGCCAGCGAAAACGTGCAGCAGGTGGCAATAAACTGATAGGCCCCGCATCTCCATTGCCCATGCAGATATTTTTAAAAGCAATTAGGTAAGTTTCTATCTCCGCCGCATCGCAGGTGTTGCAAAAAGCATCCATGCGTTGGTTGTTTATCACATACATGGCCTCCAAATATTTTTTCGAACTGCAATACAGCACTACACCTACGTTTAAAAATTCTTCTCTTTCTACACGTGGCATTACTCTAATAACTGCATATTCATATAACTGTCTCTCTTGCATGTATCGCTTCGTTTACAAATATTTCTGCATGGGCCAGCCTTGTTATTAAAAAATTGGTATAGGCATTTTTATGGTCTGCTGCGGTAGCAAATGGCGAGTCTTTCAAAAGCCATTCCTCAGGTACCAGTGCTACAATATCTTTTAACAGCTGTGGATTTAGTAGGCTACTAAAATGCTTATTAACAGTTTTTAATTCTGTTGCCAATGGCAGTAGTACGTGGTCTTTTACATAAGTAAACGGCTTCATGGCCTGTGCAGTTGCATCTTGCCAAGAGTGGTGAAAATATAATGACGCACCATGGTCTATCAACCACAATTCTTTTTGCCACAACAGCATATTTGTGTTTCGCACAGTGCGGTCAACATTTGTTATAAAACAATCCAGCCACACAATTTTAGATGCGAGCATAGAATCTATTGTAGTAACCGTGGGGTCGTAAGTAATTGCTCCCGATAAATAATGCAAAGCAAGGTTCTGCCCTTCGCTTGATCGTAATAGATCCTGTATTTCTTCATCTCCCTCCGTTCTGCCAAATGCTTCATCTAAATTTGCATATACAATTTCAGGAATGCGTAATTGTAATGCTCTTGCTATTTCACCGCTTATTAATTCTGCAATCAAAGCCTTTGGGCCCTGCCCGGCTCCTCTAAATTTTACAACATATAAAAAATCATCATCTGCCTCCGCAATTGCAGGCATAGAGCCACCTTCCCGCAATGGTGTTACATACCGTATAACATTTACTTGTCTAATTGGCTCCATTATTTTTATTTAGAATGGCTTTAGCAGTACCGTTTTAAGGCGTACTATTTATAGGTAAGAATTGGCAAGTTCCTTTAACTCCAGCAGGTTTGCAACTTTTAATTTTTTAAAGATGCGCCCCTTGTGCGTACCCACAGTAGATAAACCTAGTGACAGATCTGACGCTACATGACTAATTGTTTTTCCGTTTAATAACATCTGTACAATTTCAAACTCTCGGGGAGAAAGCAAATCAAACAAGTTACTGCTGCCGCTGCCATCACCTTCTGTAAGTTCCATTAGCACTTCTTCGCTAAAATATTTTTTATCGTTCATTACCTTATCAATGGCAATTTTCATTTCTTCTAATGGGGCAGATTTGCTTATAAAACCTTTTGCGCCCGCTTTTATAAAACGGATGGCATAGATACTTTCGGGGCTCATAGAAAACATCAGCACTTTAGCTTTTGGATACGCTGTTTTTACGTATTCCATTAGTGTAAAGCTGTCAGTTTTTGGCATTTGCACATCCATAGTAATGAGGTCGTACGTGTCTTCTTTTAAAAGTTTCATAGCGCTGTCACCGTCTTCCGCTTCGCTAATTTCTACATCTTTATACATGTCGGTAAGCAACAGCTTGATACCAGATCTTACTATCAAATGATCATCAATAAGTAAAAACCTTTTCATGCGTAAATGCTTTATATAAGGACAAATCTATGAAATATAAGAGCAGTATTTATTACCTGTCTATTTAATTTAATTAATTTATTTTTATACCGCAGTCAATTTTAATTTTAATGAACGCAATTATTTATAAAAATACTAAATGCCTTTGATGGATTTTGAAAAAAAAATAAAGTATGCACTGTCAACATCCCTGATTTTGTTTGTTATGGTACTGCTAATTGCGTTTATAAATATGCGTAGCACTATTGCTAGTTCTAACAAGGAAACAGTAGTGCTGCGCATGATAAAAAATATCGAAGCAATTCAATTAAATGTTGAGCATTTAGAGCACCTAACAAATGTGTACCTCCAAAGCGGCAACGAAAGTTATTTAAAGGAACATGGGGAGGTTTCAGCAAAAATAAGAGAAAATAAAAACGAGTTGCTTGATTACTCCATTAAATACAAATATAAAAAAGACGATGTTTTGCAGCTCGCAAATATTGCAGTCCGCCTTATAAAAAACAATAATACAATACTAGATATAAAGAGATACAAAGATAGCAGCCATGCAGAGATTCCTTTTTTTGAGAGCAATGGTAATAAACAAATAGACTCTATAATAAAGCTTTCGGGAAGTCTTGAAAAAGATGCATTGGGTGTTTTTAAAAATACTACAGAACAAAGACAAAATGCAAATGCCAAACAATTCTTTCTTTATTTACTGCTGGCCATCTTGTTTTTTACAAGCCTATTATTTGCTTACTTGTTCACAAAAGCTAGTATTAAACAAGCAGAAAAAATAAACAGGTTACTGTTATACAATTCCACGCTGTTACAAAATATTAATGACGCTATTATTACTGCAGATAACAACTATGATATCACCGACTGGAACATACATGCGGAAAATCTTTACGGCTACAGTGCAAAGGAAGTTATTGGGAAATCTATTTTAAGCTTATTTAATAAAGATGAAAACAAAGATGAAAAATTAAAAGAACCAATATTTGTAATTGATGCATGGAAAGGAGAAGCTCGGCAATATCAAAAAAATGGTCTGCCTATAAATGTGGATATAAGTAAGACTGCCGTAAAAACAAGTAAAGGCATAAATACCGGTTATATTTATGTAATAAGAAATATTACCGCAAGGGTACAACTTGAAAACGATTTAAAGAACCTTTCAGAAAATTTGCAAGAGCAGGTAAATTTAAAGGCATCAGAACTGAATTTAGTTTTCGAAAGAATTGCAGATGCTTTTGTTGCCTTTGATAATGATGGAAATTATACCTATTTAAACAAAGCTGGTTTGGCGCATCATGGAGCAGTCAATGAAAATATCATAGGTAAAAATATATGGGATAGATATCCCGACTTGGTTCAACAACCATTTTATGATGCTGTGCAACTAGCCAAAGCAACCCAACAACCGCAACGCTGCGAACTTTATTATGCAGAGATAGATTCTTGGTTTAGTGATTTGATATATCCATCAGCAGATGGGGTGTCAGTTTACTACCATGACATAACCGGCAAGAAGAAAGCTGAAATAGCACTTTCAATTGCACAGCACGAACTCATTGATGCAGAAGGAAAATTTAGGGCATTAGTAGAGAAATCAATGGTAGGTGTTTACATTAGAAAAGGGAGAAAGTTGTTATATGTAAACCCTCGATTTGTGGAGCTATTTGGATATAAAGAAGAAGAGCTTTATGATGACTTTAATTTTATGACTTTAGTAGAGGAAGGTGACCGTAAAAAGATAGAAGAAAATGTTAGTGCATATGACTCTCATCAAACGGATACCCATAACTACGAATTTAAGGCATTAGATAAAAACGGAACTTTAATCTATGCAAACGCTTTTGGATCTGCTACAACTTTTAATGGTGAAGATGTAATAATTGGAAATGTAATAGATATAACCGAACGCAAAAATGCGGAGAAAAATCTTTTGTTGGCAGACGAAGCTTTAAAAATTTCCAATGAAGTTTTTGAACTTGTAGCAAAGGCTACAAAGGATGGAATATGGGATTGGGATATAGAAAAGGATGAACTAGATGGTAATGGAATTTTTTGCAGCATGCTTGGCTTAAATGAATTTAAAAAATCAAATTATGACCATTTTTTTGAGAGAGTACATCCCGATGATAGAGATAAATTATTAGATAATTTTAAAAACGCAGTTCAAAATAAAGTATCCTTATTAACAGAAGAATTTCGGTTTATAGATAAGGAAGGAAATTACAGAACCATCTATGACCGAGCCTATATATTGTATAAAGACAAGGTTGCCTACAGAATGCTCGGAGCTATGCAGGATATTACTTTGCTAAAAGAAAGCGAAAATAAATTGCGACTGGAAAAAGCGATATCTGATTCAATCATTAATAGTTTACCAGGTATATTTTATCTTTTTAACAAAGATGGAAAGTATTTAAGATGGAATAATAATTTCGAAATTGTAACCGGTTACACAAATGAAGAAATTGGCAAAATTCACCCGCTCGATTTGTTCGATACGGCAGAAAAAGAAATTATAAATGAAAAAATAAAGAATGTTTTTGTGGAAGGAAATGATATTGTAGAAGCAAATTTTAAAACCAAATCAGGTAAATTAATTCCTTATTATTTTACCGGTATGTTTATTAGGTACGAAGACGAGGAT
>JBBRPX010000162.1:0-8397 GCA_038227505.1 Chitinophagales bacterium | reverse complement strand
TTGTTCGCTATTCGGCTTCAGTTCCAGCCGACGAATAAAGCCGAGCAATAGAATAAACAATGAACTTTTAGTTATAAATTTGGCAGCGATTACGGGCTGACGATTTTCAAATGCCGCCACATCGCCAAGCCGTGTCCGTTGTAAGCAACCCTGTTGGACACAGCTTAATTATCATAGTCGTTGCTGACATTAAACTAATAATTTTTATGACATTTCAAAACCATCAAATAATTTGCGGACTAAGCCCACCTTTTTATTTTCTTTTGCAACCTTATTTAAAATCTTGGTGTCATTAAAAAAACATAGTATGAGAAAAGCATTAAAAGTTGTTCATACCCTTGTGGGGCTATCATTTATTTTTTGTATAGAACAATGCAAAAAGGATAGCGGGCATTTAAATATTTCACTTCATGACAAGCCGCTTTCAGTTATTCAGGAATATACACAGGGTTCTTGGAAATTGCAGAACGAAAAAGGTGGCTTTTGTGGGAACTGTATTTTTTATCCAACAGATACAACTTTTAATTTGTATATGAATTTGAGCTCTGAAAGAATTAAACTAAAAAACGAATATTTTCAAACATTAGATACAACTATTGTATGGACTTCCATAAACGTATTCGGTGATTCTACTTATGCTTTAAATTTTAGTGATTCAATGGGCATACCATATACATTTGCGGCTGATGGCATTTATAATGATACCTTGGTATTATATCAACCAGGTCCAGACGGAATAGCTTTCTATTACACAAAATCAAATTAATTTTTTTAAAATAAAAATCATGAAACAATTTTATAAAAACTTGTGGTTTATTATTCTATTATTCTGCTCTACAGTTGTTGGAGCGCAGAATATAAATGACACAATAGAAGTTCATAGAAATCCAAGCGGGAAAATAAATTTTGCAAGGTTTAAAACGAATCCAGATAACAAAATGCAAAATACTCAAGCCTTTCTCAAAAATATTTTGCAACTTAAACAGGATGATGAACTGCGCCTAATAAAACAAACAACTGATGAATTAGGAATAAGTCATAACAAATATCAACAATATTACAAAGGCATAAAAGTTGAACATGCAGAATTTTCAGTACATAATAAGAGCGGAATTATTGAAATTATTAACGGTGAAATTAATGACATAAACATTGCTTCTGTAAAACCATCAGTAGCAGAAAAAGATGCATTAACAAAAGCATTAAGCTTTGTAAATGCGAAAAAATATAAATGGGAAGATGTGGCAAGTGAAAGTTTCATTAAGCAAAACACTAATAACCGCAATGCAACATATTATCCGAAAGGAGAATTAGTTATTCAAAAAGATTATTTACATAATGAAAAAGATTTCAAGCTTGCATGGAAGTTTACAATTTCATCTTTAGAACCGTTTAATGAGCAACTAATATATGTTGATGCTAATAATGGTTATATTATAGCCAACATACCACTTATTATTGAGGATAACGTGGCTTGCACTGCTCAAACAAAGTATAGCGGCAATCAGGCAATAACCGGAGACACTTATACAGGAGGCAATAGATTAAGGGAAGTAAGAAATGGTGTAAATGTGCAAACCCTAAACTTGCATGGAAGTTATGTTTATGGAACCGCAACAGATTTTTCAAACAACAACACAAACTGGGCTAATGGAAGTTGGACAACCTTTAATCAAGACCAGCAAGCCTTAGATGCGCATTGGGGTGCAGAAAGAGTTTTAGATTATTGGAGAATAATATTTAATAGGAATAGTATTAATGGAGCCGCTTTGCCAGTGATAAGTTATGTACACAACCCTATTGGTGACAATGCTTATTGGGATGGCACTAACAACGTAATGAACTACGGCGATGGAGGTTCTCAATTCAGACCGTTAACCGCTTTAGACGTATGCGCACATGAGTTTGGTCATGGAATATGCCAGTTTACAGCGAACCTTATTTATCATGGTGAATCAGGTGCATTGAATGAAGGTTTTAGTGATATTTGGGGAGCTTCTGTTGAACAATGGGCTGCACCAAATAAACAAGAATGGCTAATTGGAGAAGAAATAATGTTAAATGCCGCTGCGTTAAGGTCATTGCAAAATCCTAATCAGTTTAGTCAACCCGATACGTATTTGGGTACATATTGGGCAAGCACCGCAGGAGGGGATAATGGTGGTGTGCATACAAACAGTGGGGTATTAAATTATTGGTATTATCTTGTTTCCCAAGGCGGCAGTGGTACTAATGATATTGGACATGCCTTCACCGTTAGCGGAATAGGAATTGACAATGCACAACGTATTGCATTTAGAGCAGAATCTGTTTATTTAGTACCTGCATCTGTCTATGCAGATGCAAGAACAGCAACAATTCAAGCTGCAAGGGATTTGTATGGCATCGGTTCATGCGACGAAAAAGCTGTAACTGACGCTTGGTATGCAGTAGGAATAGGAAATCCTTTGAATAATATCACAATATCCGGACCTTCTGCAATATGCTACAATAGTACAGTAACTTACACCTTATCCAACGTTCCAAATGGTGCTGCAGTTGTTTGGAGTGCATCCGATGCTTACAGAACAGTTACACCCGCCGCTAATGGTTTGTCAGCACAGGTTAAAAATATTTCTACAACTTCGGTTCCGAGTACTATTAGAGCAACCGTTAGCCCATGTATCGGTGGCATAGCAAATATTACTTTAGGCGCTCCATACATTGCTGGCAGCTATACAAACACATATGACAATAGTAATAATCCACTTGGATTTTACCCTGGAGTTACAAACCCCGCATGTACAGGATACTATATTAATACAAATATGGAAATTACAGGAGCATCAGGTCTTCCTAATGTAACGTGGAGTAAAGTAAGTTCTACTGGTGTTGTTAATTACACTCAAACAGGAAATGATATAAGGTTTTATTTATTTGCAGATAATCAAAATGTAGTTTTTCAATTGTCAGCACAGGATGGTTGCGGTACAACAATAAAACAATTTAAATGGCAATCAAGTGCATGCAGTGGAGGCGGTGGAGGAGGAAATTGTTTTGCATTTGATGTTTCACCAAACCCTACTGATGGAGATGCAAATATTGATGTTACTACAATTATACCGCCATGTAATATAGAAGGTATCGGTACACAACAAGACGTAAATAATTTGCTTATAACAGAAGTAAAAGTTTATGATGTTGCACAGCATTTAAGAAAAAATGAAAGAATTAGTGGCACAAAACATTTTAGATTAAATCTGAGTGGTCTAACAAATGGTGTGTATTACTTAAAAATAACAGGTAATAACGGACACAAAGAACATCGAATAATTTACAAAAAATAATAAACAAAAGGGGGCAAATCAAAGCCCCCTTTTTTTATTTTCTAAGTGCAAAAAAGAAGGGTATGCTTACAACAAGTGTATTGCCAAAATGCAGGCTGACGGAACGTGTCTTTCAACTTTTGTTTTTCAATTTAGCTGTAGTTCCAGCTCGACATTATAAATTTAGCCAAGTGCAAATCATCAACTTTTAAATATAAATTTGGTTCAGTTGCCGGGCAGACGGAATTCTATTTCCTGCACTTCGGCAATACTTTTCCGTTGTAAGCAACCCTGTTGGACACAGCTTAATTATCATATTCGTTGCTGACATTAAACTAATAATGTTTATGACATTTCAAAACCATCAAATAATTTGCGGACTAAGCCCACCTTATATTTTTTTTGCAACTTTATCCAAAATTTTGGTGTCATTAAAAAAAACATAGCATGAAAAAAATAATTATAGCAATCTCATTCATCTCTCTTGCTGCTTTTAATTGCAAAAAAAATAATGATGGTATTAATATTACTTTACATGATAAACCGCTATCTGTAATTCAATCTTATATACAAGGAAATTGGAAATTACAATATGAAAAAGGAGGGATTTGCGGTAGCTGTACAAATTATGTAAATAATTTTTACTGGCATTTTAGTTCGAATAACAAAATACAACAAATTTATAATGACACATTGATAACAGATACTTTAATTAATTGGAAGTGGGATAAGCCAGCAAATACCGATTCTACTTACATTATGAATTTTTCGGACAAAGTAGGTTATCCATATTTTTATGTAGTTTATGAAATAACTAATGACACTTTAGTTTTAACTGATGCAGGGTATGACCCTGTTTCTTATTTTCTAACAAAATCAAATTAATTTTTAAAATCAAAAATCATGAAACAATTTTATAAAAACTTGTGGTTTATTATTCTTTTATTTTGCTCTACGGTTGTTGGAGCGCAGAATATAAATGACACAATAGAAGTTCATAGAAATCTTAGCGGCAAAATAAATTTTGCACGTTTTAAAACAAACCCAACTAACAAAATGCAAAATGCTCCAGCCTTTCTCAAAAATATTTTGCAACTTAAACAGGATGATGAACTACGCCTAATAAAACAAACAACTGATGAATTAGGAATAAGCCATAATAAATATCAACAATATTACAAGGGCGTAAAAGTTGAAAATGCAGAATTTTCAATACATGGCAAGAGCGGAATTATTGAAATTGTTAACGGTGAAATTAATGATATAAACATTGCTTCTGTAAAATCATCATTAGCAGAAAAAGATGCATTAGCAAAAGCATTAAACTTTGTAAATGCAAAAAAATATAAGTGGGAAGATGTTGTAAGTGAAAATTTCATTAAACAAAATACCGGAAATCCTAACGCAACATATTTTCCGAAAGGAGAATTGGTAATTGAAAAAGATTTTTTACATGGAGGAAAAGATTTTAAGCTTGCGTGGAAGTTTACAATTTCTTCTTTAGAACCATTTAATGAGGAATTAATATATATTGATGCTAACAATGGCAATGTTATAGCTAACATTCCACTCATTATGGATGATAACGTTGCATGTACTTCACAAACAAAATACAGCGGAAATCAAGGAATAACAGGAGATACATATACAGGAGGTATAAGATTAAGGGAGTTAAGAAATAATGTAAATGTACAAACACTAAATCTGCACAGCACTTATATTTATGGTACTGCAACAGATTTTACAAACAATAATACAAATTGGGCTAATGGAAGTTGGACAACCTTTAATCAAGACCAGCAAGCCTTAGATGCACATTGGGGTGCAGAAAGGGTTTTAGATTATTGGAGAACAGTGTTTAATAGAAATAGTCTTGATGGTAATGGCTTAAGAATACTTAGTTATGTACATGCAGGAAATGGTTGGGATAATGCTTCATGGGTAGGAGGTGCAAACAATTTAATGCAATATGGTGATGGCAGTTCTAACTTTAGACCATTAACCGCTTTAGATGTATGCGCACATGAGTTTGGTCATGGAATATGTCAATTTACAGCGAACTTAGCGTATCAAAGTGAATCAGGCGCATTAAACGAAGGCTTCAGCGATATATGGGGTGCAAGTGTAGAAAATTGGGCTGCACCAAATAAACAAACATGGCTTATAGGAGAAGAAATAACATTACATGCTACAGCTTTAAGGTCTATGCAAAATCCTAATCAGTTTAGTCAACCCGATACTTATTTAGGGACAAATTGGGCAAGCACTGCAAACCCATCTTATCTAAATGATTATGGTGGTGTTCACACAAACAGCGGAGTATTAAATTATTGGTATTATCTGATTTCTCAAGGCGGCAGTGGTACTAATGATATTGGGCATGCTTTTACTGTTAGCGGAATAGGAATTGACCATGCCCAACGCATTGCATTTAGAGCAGAATCTGTTTATTTAACACCTGCATCTGTCTATGCGGATGCAAGAACCGCAACAATACAAGCTGCAAGAGATTTGTATGGCATTGGTTCATGCGACGAAAAAGCTGTAACTGATGCTTGGTATGCAGTGGGAGTAGGGAATCCTTTAAATAATATTACTATAAACGGACCTTCCGCAATATGCTATAATAGTACAGTAACTTATACCTTATCAAACGTTCCAAATGGTGCAGCAGTTGTTTGGAGTTCATCCGATGCTTATAGGACAGTTACACCAGCCGCTAATGGTTTGTCAGCACAGGTTAAAAATATTTCTACAACTTCGCTTCCGAGTACTATTAGAGCAACCGTTAGTCCATGTATCGGTGGCACAGCAAATATTACTTTAGGCGCTCCATACATTGCCGGCAGCTATACAAACACATATGACAATAGTAATAATCCACTTGGATTTTACCCTGGAGTTACAAATCCTGTATGTACAGGATACTATATTAATACAAATATGGAAATTACAGGAGCATCAGGGCTTCCTAACGTAACATGGAGCAAGGTAAGTTCAAACGGGGTAGTTAATTTTACACAAACAGGAAATGACATAAGGTTTTATTTATTTACAGATAATGAAAATGTTGTTTTCCAGTTAACTGCTCAAGATGGTTGCGGTACAACCACCAAACAATTTAAATGGCAGGCAAGCACATGCAGTGGCGGCGGTGGAGGAGGAAATTGTTTTGCATTCGATGCTTCACCAAATCCTACTGATGGGGATGTAAATATTGATGTTACTACAATTATACCGCCATGTAATATAGAAGGCATCAGTACACAACAAGACATAAATAATTTGCTGATAACAGAAGTAAAAGTTTATGATGTGTCTCGTCGTTTAAGAAAAAATGAAAAAATTAACGGCACAAAACATTTTAAATTAAATCTAAGTGGTCTAACAAATGGTGTATATTACTTAGAAATAACAGGTAGTAACGGACACAAAGAACATCGAATAATTTACAAAAAGTAGTAAAGAAAAAAGGGGCAAATCAAAGCCCCTTTTTTATATTTCAGAGAGCAAAAAAGAAGGGTATGCTTACAACAAGTGTATTGCCAAAATGCAGGCTGACGTAACGTGTCTTTCAACTTTTGTTTTTCAATTAAGCTGTAGTTCCAGCTCGACATTATAAATTTAGCTAAGTGCAAATCATCAACTTTTAAATATAAATTTGGCTTGAGTTGCCGGGCTGACGGAAATTCTATTTCCTGCACTTCGGCAATACTTTTCCGTTGTGTGCAACTTTAGACGCATCACTTTAGCTGCATCACTTTATTATGGGACAACAAATCAGCGAAATATTTTTAAATCATAACCTGTAAAATTAATTTATCATGAAAAAGTCTTCACTCAATTTAAAAAGGAATAATAAATTCCCAGTAGTTCATTTATGCATCATACTTATGCTTCCCGTTTTGCTACAATCATGTTCAATGGAAAAGGAAATGGAAGGTTCCGGGGATGGAGGTGTTATATCATATAGGTATCAAGGTAATACCACCATTGTATCGGGTAGCGGTAGTAGTGTGGGGTTTAACATTGCGCTACTTTTCTTGTCTCAACTTGGCGGCAAGGGTTACAACAGCTCAGGCGCTTTTAATGACAAGAAATTTCAAAGCTCCATGCCTTTTTATGCAAGCAACTTACAAGAGCATGGACCATTTTATAGCGGCATTCAAAATTCTGAAGTAAACATTAATAGGCAGGACAAGAGTGCGCCATCAGCTAACTCCGAAGAACATATTCGCTTTATGGGAGGAATTGAATTTATTCAAAAGGGAGCAAAAGATGGTACCAAAACACATTTATATTATCTCGAAGTGCCTTTATATGTTACTTACTGGACAAGCATTTCTCCAAAGGGAAAGATTTTTGGTGGTCTTGGGCCTTATATCGCTTACGGCATTGCAGGCAATGTAAAGTCACAAACATCAAGTGTTAAGGCATTTGATAAAAACGGAGATTATAAACCATTCGATGCAGGTTTAAATTTTACCGCTGGATACAAAATACCAGAGAGTTTTTCTTTCCGTCTTGCTTATGACTTTGGGTTCGCCAATATTTTAAGAAATGCCGGTAGTGATAAAGCAAAAAGCAGAACAATTAGTTTGAATATTGGATACCCACTAAATAAAATTTTTAAAGGAAAATAAACAGTTACACTTCATAGCATTTCTGTTGGGCATCATCAACAGTACCGGCGTGACGGAATGCTGTTGGTCAGACAGGAGTTTTTGAGATTGACAAGTCGCTTACAAAAACAGAAAAGTATGCACACAACAACAGGTTTGGCAATAGGCTGGCAGACGGAAGAACAATCAGCTGCAACTCACTATCAGCAGTAGTTCCAGCTCGACGTTAATAATTTAGCTTTTAGTTGTTATCTTCATCTTTAGTTTTTCAATCGGCTTTGGTTCCGGGCTTGACGTTATAAATTTCCAGCCCATCGCCAAGCCCTGTCCGTTGGTGGCAAGCATTTCGGACAACATTCTAACATTGACAGTTCAACAAAACCAAGACTAAAAATGGCAAATAAAAATTCCTCTGACGTTAATAAAAAATATATTGTTGTTGTATCCGTACTGACATTTATAGTGCCATT
>JBBRPX010000161.1:0-8451 GCA_038227505.1 Chitinophagales bacterium | reverse complement strand
CTATTATAATAAATGTATCTATCAAATAAAATACGCCACTAAGCCAGGATTTGATTAGTTTTAACTGGCCCCACTATATACTATTGATTAATTTACAGCCTTTAAAAATTGAATGAAAAGGAAGTTGTTGTAAATTTGGTAAACAATATCCATCTACATATATTTGCAATCCTTTTATAAGGAAGCTTTAACCATATTGTTCACAACCAAAAAATTTCTATTTTATGGCTGTTAAAATGAGATTACAAAGACATGGTTCTAAAAAAAGACCATTCTACTTCATCGTAATTGCGGACGGCCGCAGCCCACGTGACGGGAAATTTATCCAAAAATTAGGTTCTTACAATCCTTTAACGGTTCCTGCCACCATACAGATTGACCGTCAAAAAGCATTGGATTGGTTACAGAAAGGTGCTCAACCTACCGATACTGTACGCCGCATTCTTTCCTTTAAAGGTGTATTATATCTTAAACATTTGCTGCGTGGAGTAGGTCTAGGCCTTTTTGACGAAGCCGGTGCAATGGAGAAATTTACACAGTGGAGCAGCGAGCATGATGCTCATGTTGCAAAACGCCAGGGCGCAGATAAGAAAGCTCGCACTGACAAACGTTATGTACCTGTAGTTAAGAAAGTAGAAGAAGTGGCAGCGCCAGTTGCAGCGGCTCCTGTAGAAGAAGAAGCTCCGGTAGCTGAAGCTCCTGCAACTACTGAGGAAACAAAAACCGCAGAATAAACTATTGTTTATACATTCTAATTTGGTCTCGCATTTTTGCGAGACTTTTTTATTTGTTTTATGGACTAAAAATCACAACATATTTTAGAGATTTTGAAGCATGAGCAGTTGTTTTTTAATCATCTTCAGTATCTGGCTATACATTACTCCCGTCGCCGTAGGACGACGGGATTCATTGCTATCCGGGCTAGGCTCAACAATAGTTTTTTAATCAACATTAATTGTGCAACTTGTATGATGTAGGTTTAAATAATTTACAGCACAGCATCGCTAAAATAAAAGTTGAAAAAAGATAAACCGGTGAATGGCTGCGCTGCTTAGCTGGAAATCCTTTTTGCTGCCTTTGAGCAAAAAGATTGTAAGCGGGCAGCGGGCAAATGATTAAAATTGATATCTGCCCACAGCCCCCAATTTCTGTTATACCCAATAATCAATTTCGGAGTAAGAAAAAGAGAACTAAACAACTACAATAAATATCTTTACAGCCTGATTTGTATTTGCAACTAAATTTAATAAATGGAATATTTTAAAATAGGAAAACTTGCCGCAAGTCACGGTTTAACCGGCGAGTTAATTCTGCAACATAGCCTTGGTAAAAAAACATCGTTGAAGGGTTTGGAAGCTATTTTTATTGAAGAGACAAAAGATAATTTTATACCGCATTTTATAGTGTCTACCTCCATAAAAAATGATACCGATATTTATATAAATTTGGAAGGGATTGACAACAAAGAAACAGCCCGAAAGCTCACGCCTAAAGATGTTTGGTTACAGGAAGATGATTTTAAAAAGTTTGTTGCAAAGGCTGCCCCAATTGCCTTACTCGGTTATGATATGATTGACGGTGATGTGAACCACGGTAAAATAATTGAGGTGATAGAGCAACCCCACCAAATACTTTGTACCATTATGTACAATGGTAACGAAGCACTAGTGCCAATACACGAAGGCAACCTCATAAAAATGGACAACAAGAATAAAAAAGTTTACATAGAAATACCGGATGGATTGTTAGAAATATACGGGTAGGTAAAGGTTGCGGGTTTTTAGTTGCGGGTTTCGGGTTAGGGCGTATGATTTTGCAATTATTATTTCTTTAAGCTAGTTATCCAATGTTTTGCTTTGAATTTAAAGAACCCGTAACCTGTAACTCGTAACGAATTTGAACTTTTAAAATTTACAGAATGCTCTCCCAACAACGCATCATAGCACATTTTGATTTGGATTCATTTTTTGTTTCAGTAGAAATATTAAATGATCCATCGCTAAAAGGCAAACCTGTAATTGTTGGCGGGCGAGATAGAGGCGTAGTTGCTGCATGTAGTTATGAAGCCCGCAAGTTTGGTATCCATTCTGCTATGCCATCGCACAAAGCACGGCAACTTTGTCCTGATGCAATTTTTGTGCATGGCACCCGAGGCGAATACAGTCGTTACTCCCGTTGGGTTACTCAAATTATTGCTGCCAAAGCGCCGCTGTTTGAAAAAGCTTCTATCGATGAATTCTACATTGATCTTACCGGCATGGAGAAATTTTTTAATCCCCTTCAATGGACAATAGATTTAAGAAATGAAATAATGAAGGAAACAGGCTTGCCAATTTCCTTTGGTTTATCATCCAGCAAAATGATGGCGAAAATGGCTACCAACCAGGCAAAGCCAAACGGTTTTTTACAAGTACCATTTGGTAAAGAAAAAGAATTTCTTGCACCACTCGGCGTAGATGAAATACCTGGCGTAGGTAAAAATGCGCAGGAAGTGTTGGCTTACATGGGTGTAAAAACAATTAAGCAATTAAATGAAACTGCAATTGAATTATTAGAAGAAAGATTGGGCAAATGGGGTACAGATTTAAAACTAAAAAGTGAAGGAATACATTTTAGCGAAGTATCGTCTTATCACGAATCAAAATCTATATCTACAGAAAATACTTTTAACGAGCCGGTGTCCGACCTCGCATTTATAAACAGCGACCTCGTAAAATTTACCGAAAAAATTTGCTTTGAATTAAGAAAGGAAGAAAAAGTAGCAGGTTGTGTGGCAGTAAAAATTAGGTATCCAAACTTTGAAACAAGCTCCAAACAAACCACCATGGATTATACAAGTGCTGACGATGATATTATACCCATCGTAAAAGCGTTGTTTAAAAAACTTCACAAAAAAGGGGAGCCGATAAGATTGTTGGGGGTTAAGTTGAGCGAGCTAACCGGTAGTGCTATACAGACAAGCTTATTTAGCAATACGGAGAAGAAAATAGAACTCTATAAAAGCATTGATGAAGTAAAAAACAGGTTTGGAAAAAATCTTTTAAAACGTGCATCATCAGGTCAATGAAAAATCTGATAAGTCTAAAAGATTTTTCTTTTCCAACACTTTTAAAGTAGCATCCCTTACAATGGTCATAGTTCGGCGAAGCCCGCAAGTTTCCTCATTACAATCCCCGCACTTTTCATAAAAATTTAAACTCACACATGGCAGCAAAGCAATTGGTCCGCCTATAATGCGCACCACGCTTGCAATAGAGGTTTTTTTAGGATGCTGCGATAAATAATAACCACCACCTTTGCCTTTTTTACTTTCCAGGATATTGTGTTTTTTTAAAAGCAATAAAATACTTTCCAAAAATTTTATAGGGATACATTTCTTTTCTGCAATGTCTGCAATCAGTACAGGTCCATCTCCATATTTTTCTGCGAGATAACCAAGCGCCTTTAATCCGTATTGTGCTTTTTTAGATAACATTATTTAGTTGCTTATCCCTTTTTTAACTGTTGCATCAATGCCCTAAATTCTTTTGGTGCAGTAGCCATTAATTCCATTTTTACTCCGTGCATATCTTCAAAATTTAATTTGTATGAATGTAATGCAAGTCGGGTTATCATTGGTCTTTCCTCCTCATCGTGTTTGCCCAGTTTATAGTTTTTCTTTATAGCAGAAATTAAAATCGGTTTGCCATCTCCATACAAAGGATCGCAAGCCAACGGGTTGCCAATATTTTTTGCGTGTACACGAATTTGGTGTGTGCGACCTGTAAACAGCTGAAAAGATACCAAAGAAAAATGTGGGTTTGATTCCAATACTTCGTAACCGGTTTGCGATTCTTTTCCGCTGCGATGTACTGTCATCATACCTTTACGGGTGAGGTGATCCGTAATGGGCGCATCTATCATTCCTTTTTCTTCAGGTAATAATCCAACTACAATACCGAGATAAAACTTCTCTACTCTTCGTTCTTCAAAAATTTTACACAAATATTTATGAGTGCTTTCGTTCTTTGCAAATAAAATTAAACCACTGGTATCCTTGTCTAACCTGTGTACAATAAAAATACTGCCGTATTTATCTGTCAGGTATTCTTTAAGTGATTTTTCGGTTTGCTCTCTGTCAGGAATGGTCAGCATTCCACTCGGTTTATTTATCGCCACAAAATCATCATTCTCAAAAATGATATCGTATTTACTTTTTGCCAATACTGTTATTTTTACTTGCTTTCTTTTCTGAATGAGTTTTAAATTTTCTTGGCTTCGGAATTTTTACTTCTCTTTCTCTTTTTACTTTTTCCGGTGCTATCATTTCTTCACCAAGCGCTGCTGCTATTTCCTCGTTGGTATAATCTTTCCCTTTTCTTTTATCATCACTAATTGGCTCAGGTTTTACCGCTGTTTTTTCTGGCGCAGCATCTTTTATTTTCTTAGCACCACGTTTAGATTCATTCATGTATTTCAATACCCTTATTTCTTTTTCACTCAGGTAACGCCACTTGCTGCGCTCAACATTTTTCTTTGTTAGACCTGCATACATTACTCTATCCAAACCCTTCACATCGTAACCCATACTTTCAAAAATCCTGCGCACAATTCTGTTTCTACCACTGTGTATTTCTATTCCAATAATGGATTTGTCTTTAGGGTCTGAGTAGGCCAAACTATCTACAAATACTGCCCCATCTTCTAATATTAGACCTGCCAATACTTTGTCAAAATCAGCTTTGGTAAGTGGTTTATCCAGTTTTACTTCATAAATTTTGGTGATCTCATAACTCGGGTGAGATAGCTTCTGTGTAAGGTCGCCATCATTGGTGAGCAACAAAACACCAGATGTATTTCTATCTAATCTACCAATAGGATAAACCCGTTCAACAGTTGCCTGTTTAATTAATTCCAACACCGTTTTTCTTCCTTGCGGATCGTCTGTTGTGGTGATATAATCTTTGGGCTTGTTTAATAAAATGTACACCAGGTTTTTCGTGACGAATAATTTCTTGCCATTATAAATTATTTCATCCGTTTGCTGAACTTTATAGCCGGGTTCAGTAGCTACTTCACCGTTCACTTTTACGCTTCCTTGGGTAATTATTATAACAGCATCTCTGCGGGAACAAACGCCACAATGGGCTAAAAATTTATTGAGGGGCATAACAACTTCTGTTGTTAACTGCTTTTTATCTGAAGTTGTAGCTGTTTTTGTTGTGGGTTTCGCAACCGGTCTTTTAGATGGGTCTGATGATGGGTGTGGGGCCGGTGCAGCTTTTTCTCTTACAACAATACCCTTTTTAGCCTGACGGGCTTTGTATTCTTCTGCTTTTTTGGTTTCGAAGTATTCTCTTTTTTCTTTTCGGGCTTTCTTTTTATCCTGCCTTATCTCTTCTTTTACTACACTGTTTTTTTTTGGATTGATAAACTTTTTGAAGGCGTCCTGTCCCATAATATTAAAATTTTTGCTGTTTTGCAACAGTAGATGAAAGGCAAATATAAATTTTATTTATTTGATGAAGAATTTCGGATATGTTACCCACAAAAAAAAGGACACATTACTGAGTCCTTTTCCACTTCATCATTAACCAAAAACTATCGTTCTTTGTGCTTTCTTTTCATGTTTCTTTCGCGTGTTTCTGCCCTTGTTTGTTTTTTTAATTCTGCCATTTTCGTTCTTTGGTCAGCAGTTAAAATAGCATCCATTTTGCCTTTTTGTTCAGCCTTTAAAGCAGCTTGCTTTTCACGCATTTCTTTTACAGTAATATTATCCTGTGCTTTTAATGCTTTACGCTTGGCTTTCATATCCTGATGTTGCGCTTTTAACTGCGTTCTTTGTTCCTTGGTAAGGTTAAGCTCTTTCATCATTTTATCCTTACCGTGCCTTCCTTCATGTCGCTCCATTCTAGGTTTGTTCTCAACAGTTCTTTCTTTTTGTGCAAATGCGGCTGATGATAGAATAACTGCGGCAAATGATAATGCTAATAATTTTTTCATGGTCTTAAGTTTATTTTTTAATTGTTATCCATGATAGACGCTACCAGGATAAAAAAGTTTAATAAATAAAACGTTAAAGGGGAAAATGCTAATTGGGAAGTGTTATAATGATAACACTTGTTCTTTTCGATAATCTAATTATCAATCTTCTCGTCCTCCCTCTCCTCCGCAGAGGGACCGAGGGTGAGGCTACTTATTTGCCAACTGCCCGCAAGCAGCATCAATATCTTTACCACGGCTGCGGCGCACACGTACATTTATTTTGTGTTTAATGAGGTAGTCAGTAAATGCATTGGTACGTTCCTCATCTGGCTTCATAAATGATACACCTGCAATAGGATTATATTCAATAACATTTATAAGATGTGTAGGAACCTGCCGGTAAATTTTTACCAGATTTTCAGCATCTTCCAATGAGTCATTTATGTTGTTAAACAAAATGTACTCCAGCGTTATTTCATTCTTTGTTTTTAGATGAAAATATTGAAGCGATTCTATTAATATTTTTAAATTATTACTCTCATTGATGGGCATAATTTCTGTACGTTGCCCGTCAGTAGGTGCATGCAGCGAAACCGCCAAATTAAAACGTACATTATCATCACCCAGTTGGCGGATCATTTTTGAAACACCAGCTGTAGAAACCGTAATCCTATTCGGACTCATATTCATACTTTCTGCAGATGTTATTTTATCTATCGATTTAAGAACGTTTTTATAATTGAGCAAAGGTTCGCCCATGCCCATGTAAACGATGTTGCTTAAGTTTTTTTGATATGTTTTTTGGCACTGTTCATTTAACAAAGCAACCTGGTCGTAAATTTCATCGAAGCTTAGATTGCGCTTGCGATCCATTTTACCGGTAGCACAAAATGCACAGGTAAGGCTGCAACCAATTTGTGAAGAAACGCAGGCGGTAAATCTTTTTTCAGTGGGAATAAGTACACCTTCAATCATGTGTCCGTCCCAGGTTTTGAAACGGCTTTTTAAAGTACCATCGTTGCTGTGTTGTGTAGCATCTACCGTAATGGCTGGTAATGTAAATTCTTCTTTTAATTTTGTTCGAAGATCTAATGACAGATTGCTCATTTCATCAAAACTGCGGGCATTCTTTTTCCATAGCCATTCAAAAGCCTGCATGGCTCTAAAACGCTTATCACCAATAGTTTCAAAATATTCTTTTAGCCCAACAAGGTCAAAATCACGTATGTTTTTCTTTTCCGACATTTTGTAAAGATAAGAATTTGACCACGGACGATGGACAACAGACGATTGTCTAGTTAACTATACAACTGTTAATATATTTTGTAAGGGATCTTCTCACCTTCTTTTCTTTTTTATCTTTTAGCCAAATCCAATTCATAACTAAATCCTATTTCTATTATATGTTTCTTTGCATAGAAAAATGTATAAAATTTTTATATGGATATGGTTTATATAATTGATGCTGTAAGAACGCCGATTGGAAAATATGGTGGGGCACTTTCGGGAATTCGTCCTGATGATTTACTGGCAAATGTTATACGTGCATTGGTAGAAAGAAACCCAAATGTTGATGTGAATGCCATTGAAGATGTAATTGCCGGGGCTGCAAATCAGGCGGGTGAAGACAACCGCAACGTGGCTCGCATGGCGGCTTTGCTGGCAGGGTTACCAACAACTGTTGCTGGCAATACCGTAAACAGACTTTGCGCAAGTGGCTTACAGGCAATAATGGATAGTGCAAGAACGATTGCCTGCGGCGATGCGGAATTGATGATTGCCTGTGGTGTGGAAAGTATGAGTAGGGCGCCTTTTGTAATGCCAAAAAGTACCAATGCTTTTGATAGGAATGCTCAGATTTTTGATACAACCATGGGCTGGCGTTTTATAAATAAGCAATTGAGCGAAATGTATCATCCTTACACAATGGGCGAAACGGCAGAAAATGTTGCCAAAAAATGGAATGTATCTCGGGAGGCACAAGATGAATTTGCAGCAGCAAGCCAAACAAAATATGATTCAGCAAATAAAGCAGAAAAATTTAAAGAAGAAATTGTTGGAGTGAAAATTATGCAGGGTAAAGAGGAAATATTTTTTACAAAAGATGAACATCCAAGACTATCCTCTGAGGAAAAATTGGCAACATTAAAACCGGCGTTTATAAAAGATGGAACGGTAACTGCAGGCAACAGTAGTGGCATAAACGATGGGGCTGCCGCTATGTTACTCGCTAGCGAAGCGGCTGTTAAAAAATACAATTTGAAACCTATTGCAAAAATTGTAGGGATGGCTGTAGCAGGTGTTGATCCTTCTGTAATGGGTATTGGTCCTATACCTGCTACGCAAAAAGCTTTGTTGCGTGCCAGTTTAAAAATAGAAGATATTGATTTAATAGAATTGAATGAAGCATTCGCATCGCAAAGTATTGCGTGCATGCAGGAGCTGAAAATAAATGGGGAGAAAGTAAATGTAAATGGTGGCGCTATT
>JBBRPX010000160.1:0-8525 GCA_038227505.1 Chitinophagales bacterium | reverse complement strand
CCAATAAAAAAGGAATTTTTTGTTTTGGACCTTACAGTGCTGATGCTTTTTTTGCCAGAGGGAGCTACGGAAAATTTGACTGTGTATTGGCGTTATATCACGATCAGGGATTAATTCCATTTAAATCGTTGGCTTTCGGTGCGGGTATTAATTACACTGCAGGCATTGCGGGTGTACGCACATCGCCTGACCACGGAACCGCTTTTGATATTGCAGGAAAAGGCATAGCAGATGAGGCTTCTTTTAGGGAAGCAATATTTAAATGCGTTGATATTGTGAATATGAGAAAAGAGATAAAAGACCAACATGCAAATCCCCTAAAAAAGAGAAGTGCTTTTGCGTTAAGAAATGTAGTAGACGAAAAAATTATTCTTGAATAATTAATGAATGTCATTATTTAAAAAGTGAATCTTCCACCCCCTTATTTACAATGTAATTACTAAAAGTAATTTCTGCCCTGCCTTTTTTTCCTTTTAATTTATCTGTTGCAGTTGGGGCTACACCATCATCAAAGTCAAACGTAATTCCCTTTGGAAGTTTGTAATCTTTTGCATTGAAAGAGAAAATAATTTTATCGGGTAATCCGAAAGAAGCATATTTACCATAAGTCATTTCAAGCTCGTAAGTACCATTGTCTTTAGTGGTAGTTTTTGCTTTTTTGATAAGGCTTGTGGCTTCATCAATATAAACGGTACTTAACACAACGTCGCTGTTATCATCTGTTGGTAAAAGCTTAGCAACCCGTACCAGTTTTCCGTCAATTTTATCTGTACCTGCATCAATAACAGTGAATTTATTTGTGCCTGTTAAGTTAGTAAGATTGATGCTGACAGCACCTTTTGGTATAAAGGAAATTCCTCTTTCACTTTTAACTTTTAGCTTATTAGGCTTTTTAAAATAAACGCTCACATTGGCAATTGGTACTTTTAAAAACGCCACATTTGTTTTCATACGACCTGTAGCTTTATAATCATTTACAGATTCTATGGTTGCTTTTGCTTTAGCAAGAAGTGCATTTATATCTTGCTGCGCAGTTGCTTTTATGCTGCAGAAAAGAAGAAATATTATTATAATTTTTTTCATGATATGTTGAATTATTAAAGAATGTTTGAAATTTATTTTAAAAAAATTATTGCCACGAATCACACAAATATTTATGTTGAATGCTGTTACTCTTTCCAAAGGTTAAACTTCACCCCCGCCTCTCCAAAGGTTAGGAGCCACTTTCTAATAATTTAAAAAACTTTAAAATTATCAGAGACTAAAGTCCTCTTCTTCACAGAGGATTTAGGTGAGGTTTTATGTTGCATAATTAATGCCTAATTTATATCTAAAGCTGAAACGTGCGACGCCACCGAAGCTGAACATTGCTGTTGTTTTTGCTCGGCTAATAATTTTTGTAAAAAATTATTTGCCGCTATTTTATGTAAGAATATCTTTCCGCCTAAAAAACCAAACTGCTCCTCCAAAAAAGACGCCAATATGTGCTAACAGAATTAACAAACTGTTCCTAATGGCAGGCCAGTTTTCCATGCTTCCTCTTATGGGCACATTGTCCTGATCTATTGCTATATAAAAAAAGCCTTTCCAACCTACGAGGTACGATGTAAAGAGCCATGGCTTTACATTTCTATCAATGATTGGAATATTAAGGTTAGAAATAATAGTACATACAATTACAATACAAACAGTGGCAACAATAGGCCCAATAGAATTTTCTGCAAATACAGATAGCAACAAAGCAAGTGCGGCTATTACTGTTAGTGCAACAGCTGCATAAATAAAAGCAGCGAGGTAACGCCACATCACATCATCTTTGGTAATTTGCAAAATTTGCGACTCGGTATCTTTTGCTCTAAAAACGAGCAAATCGTTTGTGCCGAAAATTGCCATGCTTAAAAACAAAGCAAGCAGCGCCATAAAAACCAAAAGAGCGACTGTATAAATTACGGAAGCTAAAAATTTAACCCCAATAATTTTTGTACGGCTGATTGGTTTTGTAAGCAGTAAACGAAGCGTACCCATGTTTGCTTCGCCACTAATTGCATCGCCTGCTACGAGTGCTACTAAAATAGGTACTTGTATGAGCAAAGTATTTAGTATCATGTAGCACATAAAGTAACCGTTAATTACTTTGCCTTTGTCAACTTCAAAAGTATCGCCAACGTTTTGCAATAAAATATTTAGATAACCGGGGTCTGCTTTAAAAGCGGCCTGTATAATGAGTACGATACCTGCTATTGCTATAAATGCGATGTACGTTCTTGGCCTTTTAGATATTTTGTATAACTCAATTTGTAAAAGGCTCCACATGTGTATCGTTGTTTGTGAGTGATAAAAAATAGTCTTCTAAGGAATGACGAGGTTGCACGGCAAGTAAGCTTATTCCTACACCAGAAAGTGCATTAATAATTTGAGGAACTTCATTTTTATTTGTACGAACCCTTAAATTTTTACTGGTTTTAGTGGTGCGATCTTTCCACTCGGTTTTTTGTAATTGGCCGAATGCTGCCGGGTTATCAGTTGTATTTATTTCAACCACCGTATCTGCAGGATCTAAAAGGGTTGCAACTTCGCCTTCAACTATTTTTTCTCCTTTATGAATGATGATCATTCTGTTTGCAACCAACTCAATTTCGCTTAACAAATGAGACGATACTATTACTGTCTTACCCATTTCTCTGCTCAGCCTTAAAATTAAGTTGCGCATATCTGCTATTCCCTGCGGATCTAATCCATTAGTAGGCTCATCTAATATAATAAGCTTAGGCGAATGAATTAGAGCAACCGCAATGCCAAGACGTTGCTTCATACCCTGGCTGTAGGTTTTTGCTTTGCTTTGTGCTCTATCTGCCAGACCAACCATTTCCAGCTGGTCCATAATAAGTTTCCGAGTCGTTTTAATACCGCTCATTTTGGCAAAAATGTATAGATTGTCGTAAGCTGATAAATATTTGTACATATCAGGCCTTTCAATGATGGCACCGGTTTGCTTTAGCATTTCATTACCATCACCATTAATATTTTTACCTGAAAAAATAATTTCTCCGGTTGTTGGCGTTATTAGCTTCAGCAACATTCTAAGTGTGGTTGACTTTCCAGCACCATTTTGACCCAAAAAACCATAAACATCGCCTTCGTTTACTGTGAAAGAGAGGTTTTTCACCGCCTGAAAATCATTAAAGTTCTTTGACAATTCATTTACCTGCAGCATCACATTCATCCTGCGAAATTACCCTAGAAAAAGAGAAAAGAGAATGTTTTTAAAATAAAAACGTACAAATACGTATCGATAAAAGAAATAATCCTACATTTACAATATCAGATGAAATTATTGTTATTTCTTTTGATTTTTTAAAATCTACTCCAATTTTCTGTGATAAGCCTCATCGATTAATTTTGAGCACACAATGAGATCACTACTTTTTATATTAATAAGCTGCATTTGCACCACAACTGCTGAAGCAAGTAATTTATTGGATAAAATTAACATAGGTTCTAACTCAAAAACGAACAACCTTGAAGTCAGGTTTAATTCAAGAGACAAAAGGGTTTTGACTGCAGATGTTGTTATTTTAAATGCTATTGGGGAAAAGGTAAGTGTATTTAAATGTAATATTAAGCAGGGAATGAATGCAGTTAGCTTACAAAACGCATTGAATTTAAAAGAGGGCGTGTATACAGTAAGTATGACGGTAAAAAAGAGAACATCCTCAACAAAATTTGTACTTTTTAAATAGTATTCTATACAAATTCATAGTATCAGTTTCTTTCTATGAATTTACCTCAGGTGCCGCTTCCCTAACAGCGGCACTTTTTTTATTTATTATTGTCCGGCATATAACTGCGTAAAGCTTTTACATACTCTTCAAAAGCCAAAATACCTTTTGGGGTTATTTTACAAACTGTTAATGGGTAATTATCTTTAAACTGTTTGGTAACTTCAACATAGCCTGCATCTTTTAATTTGTTAATCTGTACACTTATGTTGCCCGCAGTAGCATTTGTTTTTTCTTTTAAAAAAGTAAACTCAGCTTCCTTCACACTTATGAGGAGGCTGATAACCGCAAGTCGCAATTGAGAATGTAATATGGGATCAAGTTCTTTAAACATTAGCCGCCAAACTTTTTTTATAACGTCCCCATAATATAATACCAGGCATTAGCCAAGCAAACAATCCGCAGGCAGCCATTAATAAAAGATCAATTTCTATAGTTGTAAAAATAGAAACAATACTTGCTGCCCAGCAGAAAATACCACCGACTATCATCGGTGTAAACTTATTCATACCACCAATGATAAAAGTTGGAATTCCAAAAAGCATCATTATTAAAGTTGATACATTTCCCATACTAATATGTGAAAAGTAAAAGGACGTTATAAACATGGATAAGGCGAAAGCTATCCATATATAATTAGTAGTAATTTCATTGTGAGCAACAAAATTTTTACTTCTTTTTTCTTTTACCGAAAAGTAAATTTGAGGAATAAGTGCAATCAAAGTAAGTAGCCAAACATCGCCAAAATCTTTTTTAAAATGTATTTCCACCCAATTTACCAAGCCACAAAATGTAATTAATGATCCCCACACCATTGATGCAATGCCTTTTGTGGTATAGCTTTTTTTTGCTTTGCTGATCATCTCATTTATAAGATCTAAGTTTTGCTTGTAAATGGGTGTATTTTCTGAGAATTGTTGTTCGTTCATTGCTGATTAAATTTTAGGAGATATTTTATTCTCGTTTAAAAACTTATTTCTCAAATAAAGCCCGGGAATAATCCATGCCAACACAACTGATACGCTTATTAATAACAAGTGATATTGCACAGGGATAAATAAACTCATGGAGGCTAACACCCAACAACTAATTCCTCCAATCAATAAAAACTTTACTTTTAAAATTGCACCTGATAAAAAAGTTGGAATTGCATATAAAACTAAAATTACCGAATAAATAAGTTCAAATCTTTTACTGTAAATGAGGATAAAAATCATGACGAAAAAGCAAATGATAAAACATATCCACACGTAACCTAAAATTTCGTCGGTGTAGGTTTTCACTTTTAAATTCTTCTTTTTACGGAATAGAAAGATTGCCTGATAAATATAAACGGCCCAGGTAAAAAACCAAACATAATAAGCATGTTTATAACCCATCAGATTGCCTAAAACAAATTGCGTTACACTACAAATTAAAACCGCTATTCCCCAAACCAAATAAAGTGTACCTGATTCGCTAAAGCTGTTTTTTGCCTTATTAATCATTCGGCTTATTAACTCTAGACTTTCTTTTTCATTAAATGACTCTTCCATAAAAGATAGTTTTATAATTCCCTGCTTATTTTATTTGCATTGTTTTATAATTCCTTCAGTATAATTTCTACCCCAAGCCGGATAAATATCTGATACAGGTTTAAACGAATTATATTTTTCCATTGCTATTTCTAATTGAGGCATTGCGGTTTTACAACCGCCACCAAAGTTTTCTGGTGTATATTTTAAACCTTGGCCCTTTAGCATGTATGGGCGTGGGTTTGTAGGGTCTTGCTGCATTGCTTTTTGTAATTCTTTTTGGCTAGTTGGACCATATTGCATGAAACGTTGTTGTGGGTTTACCATCATTTGTACACTTGCAATCATACTTTTTAAACAGCTTATTTCAGAGTTATTTGGCTTTAAAGAATCTGCTGTATTTATTAGCATGGTAGCTTTATCGGCAACAGGGTCATTACCTGATGGGTCTTTTTGAGCAAACGCATAATTAACCCTGCACAATGCAGCATAATAAAATGGAAGCCATTCTGCTTTTTCTGATGTTCCGATTCTCTCAAATGTATTGGCAAGACTTAAAAGGTTATCAGGCTTTGCAAAAGCAGAATCTATCAGCGCAATATTTTTTTTCATTGCGCCAGTATACTTTTCACTTTGCGCCATTGTTGCCAAAGAGAAAATACTGATTATTGAGAATAGAATTATTTTTTTCATGTTTATAGTTTTTATGTTTAATTATTGTTTTTTAATTTATCGTATTCTTTTTGAACTGCGTTTGATTTTGGTGCTAAATAAGCATCTCTGTATTGAAAGGCAATTCCTAAACCCCAACCTAATGTTACCCATAAAGGCCAGGGCCAATTATTATCGCCTCTATAATAACTGCCATTAAAAAACCATATACTCCATAAGAAGGCATTAATGATGGCATAGGTTAGAAATGATTTTTTAAAATTTGCTCGTTTTTTTGCTATCTCCCAAAGTGCAGCATCTTTGTCATTTGTTAGTTGATGTTCGTTTGTCATTTTTAGATTTTAAAATTTAAAATAAATATTAATGAACGTTCTTTATCGTCTATGGTCTGTCGTCTGTGGTCTGTTATCATACTCTACTACAAATTATTATTTATTGCATCCTGTGTTCTATCAATACCAAAACTTAAGAAACAACCGATGTACAAGAATCTTTTTGAAGGCGGAATAACAGCCACTTTATTATTGTTGAGTGATGAAAAATTATAGCTAAAAATCTGTTCCTGTCCAAGCACATTTGTTAAAGACAATACCCAAACTATAAAAGTTTTTTTATTTGTTTTACCAATGTTTGGTAAGTAATTCATGCTAAAACTAAGGCTGTTGTAATTGATGGTTTTGCCCTCTTCTTTAACAACGTACTTACTTTGGTTATTATCGTAACGCAGATTGTAGTACGGACGCCCACTTGCAAAACTATAGCTCATATTAAAGCCCGTTTTCCACGGAGTTACAAACTTTTTAGCTACAAAAGATGCTGTATGGCTTGCTGCAAAAGAAGGTGTTAAAGAACCCGGATAATTAAGATAACTTCTTTTTGTATCCAGATAAGAATAGGAAATCCAGTAATCCAGATTTTTTATGGTAGTCTTATCTCTCCAAAAAACTTCTACACCCTTTGCGTAACCGTAACCATTGTTATTGGCGGCAACTTCTCTACCAAAATTATTAACCGCTGTTTTGTATAACGCATCGTAATTTTTGTAAAACACTTCCATTCTAAATATTCTACTGTTTTTTGCAACCTGGTATTGTAAAATATAATGAGTTGCTTTTGAGTAACCAACATTGCTGTTTATTACAGGCAAATATCTCCGCTCAGGATTTTGATAAAAAATACCATAAGCAAAAGAGAGTTGACTTTTATCTTTAAACTTATAAGCAACAGATGCACGTGGAGCAACATTCCATTTGCCTATTTGTTCAGAGTGCTCTAAACGTCCACCTGCTTTTAATGCAAGATCTTTAGTTAGGTATAGATCAGTCTCGGCAAATGCTGCATACAAATTATCGTTTACAACATCATTAAACTTAGTACCATCAAATAATGTGTAGGCTGTTTTTTCTTTGCTGTAGAAATAATTAGAACCAAAACGGATCGTGTTAATTCCTTTTAATCGCTTCTCCAACACAACTTTTGCCTGTGCATATTGTGCTTTGTTTACCAAAGAAAAGTTTTTGCCTGAGTAACCTGCAGGTGAAAAGAATTGTTGCTTTTGGTTATCACTATTGAGTAGCTCATTACCAATATCATCTTTATTTGTACTAAAACTAAGAGCTGTATTTGCTTTCCAGCCATTGCCAATATTTTCTCTCCAACTAATATTTTGGAAAGTATTTAAATTCTCGATATTGAAGGCATTTTTAAGTTGTACAGAATCTATATCTGGATTACGAATACCTGTTTGGTTCCAGCTTGCATAACCATAGTATTTAATAAAGCCGCCTTTATTCGTTTTTATTCTAAAGTTTGCGTCACCTTGGTGATAAACCGGTGTTTTAAAAAAATCTACTTTTTGCTTTATCACTGCAAAAGCTAAGGCAAGGTTGGTATAACTGTATGACACACCCCAAGCTGCTTTTTTATTTTTTGCTAATTTTTGTATTCCACCACCCACGCCAATGGCTGATAAGCTGAGGTCAGCTTCAGTTCTTTCCGGCAAATCTGCACTTTCGAGTATTAAAGCGGCAGACAATGCCTGCCCATACAATGCAGAATAACCACCGGTTGAGAAAACGGTACCCTTAAAAAGGAAAGGATTAAACCGTCCACGGGTTGCCAAACCGGGCAAACTGCTGTAGAAAAAGTTATTTACAAGGCTTCCGTCTATAAAAATCTTACTTTCTGTAGCAGAACCACCCCTTACAAATAAACCTTCACTTTCACCCACTTGCTGCGTTCCTGGCAACGTTTTAAGAGCACCAATTATATCTCCGTTGCTTCCAGCAGTCGTAACAACGTCTAATGAAGTGAGTACTGTCCCTTTTTTCTTGTCACTTGCCTCAAACGACCCTGCAGTAATTGTAACTGCATTCAGTTCAGTTATAAGTTCTTTAATTATAATATTTATATTTATGGGTGTGTTTGCAATATCAATTTTTAAGTTGAAAACCGAATACCCTGACATTGTGGCATTTAAAGTTTTGATCCCATTTTCAGTAGTTGAAAAGGAGAAATTACCCAATAAGTCAGATGTACTTCCATCGTAGGAATCAATAAT
>JBBRPX010000159.1:0-8577 GCA_038227505.1 Chitinophagales bacterium | reverse complement strand
TTGGCAGCAACCAGGCTTACTGTAAAATGGTATGGCGAAACGCAACCTAAAAAAGACAATGCAACAGTAGAAGGAAGAGCAGCTAATAGAAGAGTAGAATTTTCGATAACTGCAAATGACAAAATGAAGGCCGATGCAAAAATGCAGGCAGAAAAGCAGTAATAAATTAAAACTAATATCTAAACCGCAGTATCATGTAAAAATGTGCTGCGGTTTTTAATATGGGGTTGTTCTGTTCATCTCGCAAATAATAATTGTGCTTCTGTAAACCTTAAAATAAAAATGAAAATAGCATTACAGTGTTTTATTTTTGTAACATGGTAGAAACTATTTGTGTAGCAGGTGCAGGTACTATGGGTAGTGGCATTGCATTGGCTGCAGCTCAGAATAACTTTAAGACTATTCTTTTTGATACAAATGTAATCGGTATTGAAAATGCAAAAAAATCCATCAATAAAAACCTCGATTTCCTGCTAAGCAAACAGAAAATATCTGTGCAGCAAAAAGAAGACATTTACAACAATATTGCTTTTACAACTCAAATAAATGAATGTATTGGCGATTTAGTAATTGAAGCAATTATAGAAGATCTGCAGATAAAAGAAACGCTTTACCAATCGCTGGCCGATATCAATAACACCCAAACAATATTAGCAAGCAACACTTCATCACTTTCTATATCATCCATTCAAAAAAACATAATGCATCCTGAAAGAATCTGTGGTATGCATTTTTTTAACCCCGCCAATGTTATGAAACTGGTAGAGGTTGTAGCAGGCAGCCAGACATCGCAAGAAACAATTCAAGCTGTGTACGATGTATGCATTGCTTTAAAAAAGCAACCTGTTGTTTGTAAAGATGCGCCAGGCTTTATTGTAAACCGTGTTGCCCGGCATTTTTATTTAGAAGCAATGCACTTGGCTTATGAACAAAATATACCTATTGAAGATATTGATATGTTGATGGAAAATGCAGGCTTTAAAATGGGTCCTTTTAAATTGATGGACCTTATTGGTATGGATATAAATCTGGCAGTATCTCAATCCGTATACAAAGCGTTTAATAATAATCCCCGTTTTAAACCATCGCCCATGCAGGAGCAAAAAGTTGCAGCAGGCGAGCTTGGCAAAAAAACAGGGAAAGGTTTTTACAATTATCTTCTAAATACGGCGCAATGATTTTAGTAACAGGGGGTGCAGGTTTATTGGGGAATGCGTTAATAGAAATGTTGCTCGAAAATGGTAAAAAAGTTCGTGCTATTTATAACAGGACGACGCTTGCAATAAATCCTCATACAAACTTCGAAACCTTTAAATGCGATATACTGGATGTGTATGAATTAGAAGATGCCATGCAGAACGTAACTGAAGTTTACCATTGTGCAGGCCTCGTTTCCTTCAACCCAAAAGATGAGAAAAAACTATACAGTATTAATGTAGAAGGTACAGCCAACATTGTAAACGCAGCTTTGAATACAGGTGTGCGAAAATTAGTTCATGTAAGCTCTGTAGCAGCACTTGGTAGAATACGCCCCGGCGAAATGATTGATGAAACCATGGTTTGGACGGAAGAAACAAGCAACAGTAAATACGGACATAGCAAATACCTTGGCGAAATGGAAGTATGGCGTGGCGTGGCAGAAGGACTAAATGCAGTAGTAATAAACCCATCTATTATTTTAGGTGCAGGCAACTGGAACGAAGGCTCAACAAAAATTTTTAAATCTGTATACGATGAGTTTCCATGGTACACCGAAGGCACTACCGGTTTTGTAGATGTAAAAGATGTAGCGGCCGCTATGATACAATTAATGGAAAGTAATGTCACTACAGAGAAGTTTATTTTGAGTGCAGAAAATATATCTTATAAAGATATGTTTACCATGATGGCGCAGGCGTTTGGCAAAAAAAAACCGGTAAAAAAAGTAACCCCGTTTATTACAGCACTTACCTGGCGGCTCGAAAACATTAAAAGTAAGTTTACGGGCATTACTCCGCTGCTTACCAAAGAAACTGCAAACACAGCGCTAACCAAAGTGGAGTATGATAACAGAAAATTACTAAACTTACTTCCAGGTTTTAAATACAAGCCCATGGCGCAATCTGTAAAAGAAATCTGCAGCTCTTTAATACATAAAATGTAAACTTTACTTCAACAAGGTTTGCCTATAATGCTATTAGGCAATTGCCGTATTTTTCGCCATGCACCAGCACTAAAAATTAACAGCACTTATTCAATTATTAAATTCATTTTAATTTCATTTGCAGATAAATAAAATAATATGAAGTTTTTAGCGGTTGCTTTGGTGCTATTTGTTTTTAATAACAAGAGCATTGCACAAACTAATTTTATCCTTTCAGGTAAAGTGCTGAACGAATTAACAGGCTTGCCAATGGCTGCTGCTTCTGTATTTGCGCAGAATACCACTATTGGTACCGTTACTGATGAAAACGGAAGTTTCAAACTTTCCTTGCCGCATGGAGGATATGATTTGGTTGTTACTTTTACCGGTTATAAAACAGAAAGCAGACGCATTACAACTGCTGATGCAGGTGAAGTAATAAATGTGCGCTTAAAGGAAAAAGAAAAGGAACTTGAGGAAGTAGCCGTAATATCTACGAATGAAGTTAAAGACGGGCTTGAAAAATATGGGCAGTTTTTTAATGATGAATTTATTGGTAAAACAAATAACAGTAAAGCATGTAATATTCAAAATACAGAAGTATTACATTTCTTTTTTTCAAAGAAGAAGAACAGGTTAAAAATTACTGCTACAGAACCGCTGATTGTAAAAAACAATGCCCTCGGTTACAACATAAAATATAAAATTGATTCCTTCACGCATGAGTATAATAACGGTATAAGTATTTATTCAGGCTCGCCATTGTACGAAGAAATGCAAGGCGACAGCACACAAGTAAGTACATGGCAAGCCAACAGAAAAGCTGCTTACACAGGATCGTTGTTGCATTTTATGAGAAGTATATATAATAAAAACTTAAAGGAGCAGCAATTTGAAATTCAGTTTATCGTTCAACAGAATGGCATTGATAATGCTATTAAACTAAAAGACAGCTATGCTGCCATAAATTTTGAAAAAGATGACAGTACCCAAACGGTTGAAATAATGCCAAACCAACAAATTGTTGGCGTTTTATTTATGGGAGAAAAACCGGTGGATGCTTATACACTAACGCACCCAACAGAACCAAAAGAGTTTAAATTTTCTATGCTCGGCTTTAAGCCTACACAGAGTATTGTAATAGAACAGAATGGCTATTTCTACGACCAGAATGATCTTTCTATAAGTGGTTATTGGGCATCGGAAAAAGTAGCAGAGCAACTACCCTATAATTACAAGGTTGAATAAAAACAAAAGATTTTAAACATGAAATTGATGATACAAAAAAGTCAAAACAAACTGTAAATCTTGTAGCGACTATTCAACGCATGTTCCATTACCTTTTAAGATTTCTTCATTACTTTATCCCATAACTGCGGTATCCTTTTTACCCAGATCATTTCTCTTTTTACAACACTTGCCTCTTGCGCAGGCGCACCCCAATAAGTTTTATTTCCTTCTAAATCGCCACCAACGCCCGTGCGGCCTAGGAGTACAGCATTTGCACCAATAGTGAGTGTTTTGTTTATAATACAGCCACCCCAAATTGTTACGCCATCTTCAATAGTTACACAACCTGCTACTACAACATTTGCGGCAACCAGGCAGTTCTTACCAAAAACGGTATCATGTCCAACATGTATTAGGTTGTCAAAACGGGTACCTTTTCCAAGCCTGGTATCGTGTGTTACGCCCCTGTCAATGGTACAGTTAGCGCCAATCTCCACATCGTCTTCAATAATAACAGTGCCGCCGCTTGGCATTTTTTTATACCATATTGCTCGTTCCTTTTTTGTGTTGTAATAAAACGCATCGCTTCCAATTACTGTGCCCGCCTGTATTACAACATTATTACCAATAGTACAATGGTCCATAATGGTAACATGCGGGTGAATAACACAGTTGCTTCCTATGGTTACATTATTGCCAATAAATGCCGTGGGAAAAATATAGGTGCCTTCACCAATTGCAATGCTGTTTATTTCTTTTGCTGCCTTTGTAAACGGTCGATAATGATCAATTATTTTACAATAGGCTTCAAAAGGGTTTTCGGTAATGAGCAAAGCCTTGCCGGCAGGCACTGCAACTTCTTTGTTGATGATAATAAAAGTAGCGTTGCTGTTTATACTTTTATCGTAGTATTTTGGATGATCTACAAAAGCCAGATCGCCCACTTCTACTCTGTTCAATTCATTAATACCTTTTGCATTACCAAGGCTGTCGCCAACAATTGTTGCATTTATTAACCTTGCTATCTCTGTTATATTTACAGGCGTTGAAAAGTTCATTGGTCGTATTTTTTTTAAAGGTATGCCCGTTTATTAATTTGAAACAACTTCGGCAAACTTTTGTGAAGCCATTGTACTATCAAAGTTTGTTAAGTATATGGTTGATTTTTGCAGCAGCTGTTTTCTATAAACTTCATCTTTGTAAATTAGTTGAAGTTGCTGGGCCAAAGCTTCAACAGAAGCTATTGTGTAACATACTGCGGACTTAAACAGCAAATTATTAATGGTTGTATCATCCGCAATTACCGGCACGTTGTATTGAAGCGCTTTGTAAACACTGTCCCTGCTTTTATAGTCACTAAAATAGATACAGGCAAAAGCAGCTGCAGTTAGGAGCAGTAAGTTTTCCTTGGTTTCTTTTAAGCGTACAACGTCATTTCTATATTTATAGTTTTTAAAATCAGGCAAGAGTTTTTCATCTATATTATTTTCAAAAAGGAATATCATTTTTATCCCTGTTTTTTGCCTTTTCTTTAACTGAGAAAAAGATTTTAACAACGTTATGATGTGTGCTTTTGAGGTTTCATCAACCCGAAACAAATAGTAATCAAGCCCCTCAGTATATTTATCTCTTACTCCTTCAATATCATTTAAAGTAAATAGTTGATTGGGTTGCCCTAAGCTGAAATTTAGCAGTTGTATTTTATCGGTATGAGCCGGAAATTGTTTGCTAATAGATTCACCGATAACATTATCAATTACAAAAATAGTTTGACCAATTGCCACTCCAGCGCCTAACTTCTTTTTAAAAAAACTGTTTCGTTCTTCAAACAAATCTTTGTGCTCAATAAATAGAAATTGCCTTATTAACATGTTAGAAGCAAGCATGCCTGTATTGCTGATAAATGAATTGATATTATATTTTAAAAGTAGTTTTGGCAACTGATAATTATACCAATAATATAAAAGTACTTTGTTTGTTGGGCGGGGATTGACGTTCGCCTGCATACAGTTTTGCGGAAGATCCTCTAATGAGGAATTTGTGAAAAAGATGAATTTATTATCGGGCTGTAAAGAGGCAGTTTTTTTTAAAGCAAACAGCAGTAAACTTTCCTCAACATCTTGTCCCCCAATATGCGCCCCTATAACCATTTTGCAAAGGTAAAAGCAGATTAACCAGCAATACTATTTATTTTAAAAACAGCATTTTAATTAGGATTATTTCAGCACTTTTAATTTCACCGTTTCTATTCTGGTATCGCTCATACTTTGAATATTAAATTCGTAGTTGCCAACAATAATCTTTTCATTGGCTTGTGGTATATCAGCGTTGTGTTGCACAATAAAACCTGATAATGTTTCGGCCGTTTCATCTTCAGGAAACTCCAATCCGTATTTTTCAGCAATAAAATCCAGTTCCATTCTGCCACTGAATAAATATTCGTTATCTGTAAGTTGTTTATCTACAAATTCTTCCACATCATCGTGTTCATCTTTTATCTCACCAAATATTTCTTCCAGCAAATCTTCCATTGTAACAATACCTGCAGTTCCACCAAACTCATCTATTACCCATGCAATAGATTTTCTTTCTTTGCTAAACTTTGCCATTAAATCTGTTGCGCTCATTGTTTCGGGCACCGTTGGTATTGGTAACATTATTTCTTGTAGGGTTGCCGGGCTCTTAAAAAGATCTAATTGGTGCACATAGCCTGTAATATTGTCAATATTTTTATCATAGATAACGAGTTTGCTCAGCCTCGATTCAATAAAGATATCTTTGAGTTCTGCTACTGAACTTTCTTTGCTCACGCCAACAATTTCTTTACGGGGTACAAGGCATTCTCTAATTTTTACATCACCGATAGACAAAGCATTTTCAAAAAGTTCTTTGTTTATATCAGATGATTCTTCTTCGTTGTGCATTTTATTTTGCTGTAAATAATGCTCCAGATCAACCTTGCTAAATACTTCTTTTCTGTCGCTAATTTTTACATTAAAAATGTATTTTAATAGCCATTCAGCAATACTTACAAAGATGGATGCAACCGAAGAAAAGAGGGAATAGACAAATTGTACAATGTAAGTTATAAAGCCATTAGAAAGAATGCTGTTGTTGCGGGCTCTAAACAAGGCCTTACATAAAAACTCTACAAAAAGAATAATAACTGTTGAAACAATTGTTTCAAAAAAAAGTTTTATAAGATAAAAATAGTTAGCAAAGGAAGGCTTTAAACGCACTTCTACACTATGCCACAAAGGATAAAGTAATTCCCCTATAAGTAAGCCATAAACTACAATTAAAACATTCACAACCACCAATATTGTTCCTATAAATTTGGCAGGATGTTCAGCATAGTTACCCCATATTTTTCCTGCATAATTACCCTGCTTTTTGTTTAGCTCCAATGACAATTTATTGGCAGAAACAAAAGCTATTTCCACTCCTGCAAAAAAACCAATGAACACGAGCGAAATTATAATTGCTATTAAAGCAGACAAAGAAATTACCATACCATAAATTTAGTTAATTGAATTTTATCGATTTAAAAATTCTGACACTATTTTTCCTGCTTCGGCGCAGGCAATATTAAGATCTGCATTTACTACTGTCTTATCAAAATGTTCTTTAAACGATAGTTCGTACGATGCTTTGTTTACTCTTGCTGTAAGCGATTCTTCCGTTTCAGTTCCACGCCCTTCTAACCGCATCTTTAATTCATTTACTGATGGTGGCTCAATAAAAAGACTGAACGTACCTTCATTAAACTGCTGTTGCACATGTATGGCTCCTTTTACATCTATATCCAGCACGGGCACTTTTCCTTGCTGCCAAATGCGCTCCAGTTCAGATTTTAATGTACCATAATATTTTCCTTCATACACCATTTCCCATTCTACAAATTCGTTGTGTTGTATTTTGTATTTAAACTCTTCGCCATTTATAAAATAATAATCCACACCATCTACCTCCGTACCTCTTGCTTGCCTGGTAGCTGCAGAAACAGAAAAGGTGAGTAACGGAAATTTTTTCATCAAATATTTTGTGATGGATGTTTTTCCTGCGCCCGATGGCGCTGTTATGATTAGGATTTTTTTATTTATGAAACTCATAAGCAAAGAAAATGTAAATAGATTTAAAATCCTATGTTTTAATAAAATTGACTTCTGCAATATTATTTTACATATTTTCGATCCTCAATTAATCTAAATCCTTCATTATGAAAATGGTAAAACCTACCCTGTCTCTTTTTGTGTTGTTTTTTTTAAGCAACAGTTTATTTTCACAAGTTTTTGGCGGAGAATCTTCAAAACAGGTATACAAATCACCTGACTTTAAGGATGCTATTGAGACGCATAAGACTGTGGCAATTTTGCCTTTTACAGCAAACATTACCTACAAGAAAAAGCCTAAAGATTTTGATGCAGAAGCAAACAAAACAGACGAACAAAAACTGAGTGTAAATATGCAACAAGGTATGTACACTTACCTTTTAAGAAAAGATGGAAAATACTCTGTGACTTTTCAAGAAGTAGATAGAACAAATATCCTGTTAAAAAAGGCGGGCATATATGATAAACTTGCAGAAATGCTGCCGGACTCTATTGCAAAAATTTTAGGGGTAGATGCGGTAATTAGATGCACCTACGATCATGAAATTGTGGGCGGTAGCGAAGGCGGAGCAATTGCTAAAGCTATTTTGTTTGGCGGGGCAAGTAAAACAGGAAGTGGTGGGCTTACTATGCAGCTTTATGATGGTAAAAAAGGTAATTTACTTTGGAGATTTTACAAGGAAATGAATGAAAGTATTACAAGCAACGCAAATGCAATTATGGATAGGATGATGCGTAAAGTGTCTAGAAATTTTCCATACTAAAAATAGTAATCATAAAAAAGCTCAAAGTTTATTTTCTTTGAGCTTTTTTATTTTATTTCGATAAAACTGCATTTTTATCACAAAATGATCATACTAGCTGATCCGCTTAATATCTGCGCCAAGCGCTCTTAATCTTCCGTCAATATTTTCATAGCCACGATCTATCTGTTCAATATTTTGAATGGTACTTTTTCCTGTAGCGCTAAGTGCCGCTATTAGCAGTGCAACACCGGCTCTAATATCAGGGCTACTCATTGTTATTCCACGCAATTGCTTTTCTCTTTCCAAACCAATAACAACTGCACGATGTGGATCGCACAAAATAATTTGCGCACCCATTTCTATCAAT
>JBBRPX010000158.1:0-8582 GCA_038227505.1 Chitinophagales bacterium | reverse complement strand
TTTTTCATAATCAAAACTTTTACCATCATCTTCATAATAAACAAAACTGTTGGCAGTTGTTCCTTTGTAAACATGCACCATTAAAGTATCTGTAGGTGCTATCGTTGTTGATTGTACAAGAGATTGCATTGGTATGATACTACTTTCCTTTACATATACCGGCAACTTAGCTAATGTCAGATCTGAAGTTTTTTCGCTATTGCCTGTCGTCATTTCATCATTGTACAAATCGTACCAGTTACCTGCAGGGAAATAAACTTTTACAAAATCTTTTCCACTCTCAACAGGAGCTACCATTATTGATTGACCAAACAAAAACTGGTTTTGAAATGTGCCATTGTAAACATTCTTATCAAAAGTGTTATCAATAGCTAGCGATCTGTTTACTGGTAGTCCATTTTGCGTAGATTCGTAAAAGCTGCTGTACAAATACGGCATTAATTTATAACGCAACGAGATGTAGTTACGGGCAATCTCTGTTACTTCCTCTCCGTAAGCCCAAGGCTCAGATGATTTAGAATTTACACCTGTATGATTTCTAAAGTATGGAATAAAGGCGCCAAGCTGCATCCAGCGGGCATACAAACCAATAGAGGGATTTCCGGTAAAACCGCCCACATCCATTCCGGTAAATGATACGCCACTTAAACCCAAGCTGTTTATTAATCTAACACCTGCTAACATGTGGCTATCTTCAGATCTGTTATCGCCCGTCCATATTGCCGCATAACGTTGTAAACCTGCGTAACCTGCACGGGTGAGTACAAACGGTCTTTCGGTTGATGATTGTTGTCTGTAGCCTTCGTAGCTGGAACGAATCATTTCTAAACCATAAACATTTCTACCTTCTAAATGTGATGCTTTTCTTCCATCATAATCAAATACAATATTACTCGGCATTTTTTGTCCCCATGTAGCTATTTCATTCATGTCATTCCAAACCCCACTGATGCCATTATCTACAAAAAATTTCATTTCACCTCTCCAGAATTTTCTACCAGCATCACTTGTAAAGTCAGTAAAGTTGCACCATCCAGGCCATACCTGTCCAGCATAGTTTTTTCCATCAGCATATTTTAAATATACCCCTGCTTTTAATCCTCTTTCAAATGCTGCTGCACCGGGTTCAATTTTAATACCCGGATCAACAATTACAGTAGTTTTAAAACCCATCGACTTTAACTGATCTGTCAAACCCTTTGGATTGGGAAAACGCTCTTTGTTCCATGTAAATAACTGGTATTTATCCATGTAATGAATATCAAGTGTAATACCATCTGCAGGTATTTTTTTCTCACGTAATGTTTGTGCTATACGCAGAACTTCCGTATCAGGATAATAACTGTATCGATTTTGCTGATAACCTAAACTCCACAATGGCGGCAATTTCATACGACCGGTAAGAGAAGTGTATGATTTAATGATATCGGCAACGGTTTTATGGTAAATAAAATAATAATTCATTTCTCCGCCATGAGCTCCAAATGAAGAAAAGCGATCGTTGCTTGCACCAAAATTAAAATCTGACTGAAATGTGTTGTCCATGAAAATACCATAGTTCACATTATGGTGTATGCCAATATAGAAAGGTATTGTGGAGTATATCGGATCTTGTCCGGTACTGTAACCGTAGGCGTCCGTATTCCAGTTTGTGTATCCATTTCCTTTTCTGTCAAGGTCACCAGTTTTTTCGCCAAGGCCGATAAAACGTTCACCTTCCTGCATTTTTTTATAGGTTGTTACTTCTTCACCCACCCACGAAGTTGTAAGTCCGGTTTCATCTTCATTTATTACAACACCATCTTTATTATAAAAGGTTACCGAATATGGTTTTTTGGAAAACACAACTTTAAGCGAATCTGTTACAATAGTAACATCATTTGCAGATTGCGCTATAGAAGCTTTTGTTTGCATTGGGTCAGAAATTACAGCATAAGAAAAATCTTTTTTCAAAGGCTGCTTGTCCATTCGTATTCTTACAATGTTTGGACTGTAAACAATGGCTTCTACATTTGCCGTACCGGTTGTAATGCTTACGCTGTTTCCCCCAATTTTAACGGAAGAAATATTACCCATTTCCTTGAGATTGGTTTGGGCAGTAACATTGCCAACGATAATGTTACAAAATAAAAAAGAAACAAGCGCAATGGGTTTGAATGATTTTTTGAATCGAAGAGTCATATCTTAATATTTGAATAATGAGCAATTTATTGTAACACAATTTCTGTAAGAAAATTGAATTTAAATAATAAAAGCCAGGCTTTTAATAACCTGGCTTTTTATATATTTATTTTATAAAATTTATTGCGATACCGGGAAGCCAAAACTATCTCCCAACGAACCTGAATCACCTGTGGTGAAAGGGCAATAAGGACTTAACCTTGTTCTAAAATGAACTTTAATTTTTGTAATTCTCGACCCTGCCGGTGGAAATTTTGGACCTACGTCACCAATTCTAAAAAACTTGGAAGGAATAATTGTCCAACCGTATAGGCCATTACCAAAGTCTTTTGCTTTTAATGCAACATTATCGGCAGTAGTAGTTTGGCCGGGGTAATAATTACCGTCACCCATATCTAAAGGCTCACAATATTGAGATACCTGAAAAAATCCACCGCTACCATCAGGCTTTACATAGTCAATATCAGTATATGCATAAATTTCAGTAGCTGCTTTCAGTGCTGATTTAGAGGCATCCAATAATTTTTTATCTAAGAAAAATGTTACAACATCATCCTGTGTGAATTTAGATGGGAAAGCCCTAAAAACAGAAGGGGTAAATGTTAACGGATCAACCGCAAAAGTAAAATCAGCAGTTTGTTTTGAGCCGTTTTGATTCTTAGCCAAGCACCCAAACTGAGCACCGATCTGGGCCGCAGTTTTGTTCATGTAAGTAGTTGGCGTAAGCGTGTATGTAAATTTTTGGCTTGTGCCTATTCTTGTACATTTTGCAACAGGGTTTGAATTGCCGAAGCCGAAGCCGTTTTGATCATTCAATGGAGAACCACAGCAGCCAGGTACAAAACCCCAGATGTAAACATCTTCACCTCCAGAGCCTAAAGACTGGCCTGTGAGGTCGAAAGTAATTGTTATTTGATCCTCTGCAGTAAAAGCACTTGGGCTTACAGAAGCAGTTTGTGCGAAAGCAAAACTTCCTGCAAGAACCATACTCATTAAGAATAATATTTTTTTCATTGTTATTTTTTTACTGTTGTTCTGATAAATTAATTTCTCGAAAAATTGAAATCATAATAAACAAATACCTTTTTAGTACCTGTAAAAAATGCCCGGTTATACCTCAATGCAAGCTTGTTATCGCTTGCTCTGTATGCCTTAGCAAAATCAATACTGTCTGTACGATTAGTGCCTGCTAATTTTAAACGCTCTGACCCGCCGTTATCAAAAAAAGAAAAGTTACCAGATGTAGCTACAAACAAAGGAGCATTACCAGGATTGGTAAATGCATAGGTCCCTGCGCTGCCATTACCACCATCAGTAAACTTTACAGTTACCGTATTGTATGCAAATAATGGGGTAATGTTTAATCTTTGTACAAGTGCAGGAAAGCCTTTATCAACTGCTGTTTGGTCTACCTGAATAATACTGTCGAGTTTCCAGTTGCCAATTAAATTTTTTTGTAAGCTGATTGATTCTCCTACATCGCTGTAACTTATTTTTTTACAAGAAACTGTAAAAAGTGTAAGCACAATAAATGCGGTCAAGCAGGTTGTGATTATTTTTTTCATTTTATCTGTTTTTCTTTTTTTAAATTTTTAATTCTGTATGATACCTAAGTTTGCTCTCACTTCACCGTCAGGAATTTTTAATAAACCTGTTGCATCGTTGTATGCAATGCCCCTAATATTTAATTTTAACCTTCTCAATTCATGGTAGCTGTCTCCTTCAGTAAAAAGTTCAACTGCTCTTTCATCTCTAATAGCTGCTAATAGAGCTGGACCACCTGTTGTAGTAACATCTGCTGCTACGCCTGCTACTGCTCTAACTGCATTATAATCTGCTCTAACTGTTGCATCAGTAAAGCCACCATTTTGTATCCTTGCTTCGGCTCTAATAAGGAACATTTCTGTCAGTCTTATTAACGGAACATTAACCCCTACGGATGCACCTAACTGGCTCCATTTTGTGGAAATTCCTCTTGCCGGTGTTGTTGCTGCAGCAGTTAATGAAGTAAACCTTGTTCCTCCTTTTGATGTGATAAGCGAATAAATAGAACTACCCAGAGGTAAGTAAGTATTATTCAAATCACTGTTCCAAAAGCTTCCTCTTTGTACACCTGCATCTCCTAAAATCATCATCACAACTCCGGTAGTAGGTGCGGCTAAATTACCTGTTGTTTTAAAAGGAACCGTTACATCTGTGCCTAAAGAATAACCACTATTTGTAATTACATCGTTGGCATATGCAAAAGCATTTGTATAATCAGCCATGCTAAAATAAATTCTCGCCAAGTACGCCTTCGCAGCCCATTTTGTAGCTCTTGCACCACCGTTAACAGCAGGTAAAAGTGTTTCCGCAAGTTTCAAATCTGCAATAGCGGCGTCATAAGACTCTTTCACTGTAGCTCTTTGTTTTGGTATTTGTGCTTCTGCAGCACTTAAAGCCTTTTGTCTAATTACAACTCCAGGGTCACTTGTTGGGTTGCTTGTGTATGGCTTTGCAAATAATCTTGTTAGCACAAAATGAGAAACGCCACGAATAAACAATGCTTCGCCTCTCCAGGTATTCTTGGTTGCGTCAGTTATGTCTGCATAATTGTTTTCGTCTAATGCTTTTATAACAACATTTGCTCGTCCAATAGCATCGTAACCTGTAAACCATAAGCTTCTTCCAATTGAATTGAAAGAACTGAAACCTCTCTGTGTAAATTGTACTTCGGCACCACCGGTAACATTTACAAAATTTATTTGATCACCGTACAATTCAGCCGTTTTTGTAACATTACCGCCGAGAAAATCATTGTTTGTAAAGCGCTCATATGATGCAGCCAATACCGCATAGGCGTTTGCACTTGTTTTAAGTACTTCATCGCCAGGCTGTGCATCTCCGGGAATTTGATCGAGTAGTTTTTTACAACCAGTTGTAAAAATTGCAGCTGCTAAAAAGGAATATATAATAATTTTTTTCATTGTTGTTTTTTTAATTTTTTACTATTACAAAGTGATGCTTAAACCTACATTTATACTTTTCGCCTGTGGACTTGGTAGGTATGGTGCATTTGATGCGCCATTAGATGCGCCGTTGTTAAATCTATAACGAACAACTTCAGGATCCCATCCTGCATATTTTGTAAAAGTTAAAATGTTTGATGCTGCTACGTATATTCTCGCACTTGCAATTTTAGCACGGCTGATAACATTTGCAGGTAGTGTGTAACCAAGATTAATGTTTCTTAGGCGTAGGAAAGAAACATCGTACAACCATCTAGAAGAGTTGCTGTTGTTTGCATCTACGGTTAAAGAAGCTTTTGGAACATCTGTAATGTCTCCCGGTTTTTGCCATCTGCTTAATAATTCACGACGTTGGTTCCATTCATTTAGCTTACCGCCAATCTGGAATTTAGCACCATCATCATAAATTTCGTTCCCATATTGAAATGTGAACAAGAAACCCAAATCAAAACCCTTGTAGGTAAAAGTATTTTCAAAACCCCCGAAAAAATCAGGAATAGGATTACCAACCGGAACACGGTTTGCGTTTTGAGACGCCGCAGTTAGAGGAATTGATTTACCCGTTGCTTTCTCTCTGATCAATGCTACACCAGTTTGTGGATCTACACCTACAAATATTGGTAAGTAATTTTGACCTAAAGGATAGCCTGCAATTACTCTTGTATCTCCCTCACTTAAATCAAGAAAATCAGGATCATCGAAACCTGCTACAGTAAGTACCTTGTTTTCGTTGCGAGATATATTAAAAGAGCTTGTCCACTTAAAATCTTTGCTTTCAACATTTGTAGAATTTAAAACCAATTCGACACCACGGTTTCTTACCTGTACGTCTACATTCGCTGCAAGGTTATCAAAACCGGTTGATCTTTGAACAGGCTTGTTCAATAAAAGATCTTTACTCTTTTTAGTATAGAAGCTAACACTCCCACTCAACCTGTTTTTTAATAATCCGAAATCAATTCCTAAATCAAACTGCTGTCCTTTTTCCCATGTTAAATCAGGATTAGCCAAAGACCCTTGTCTTAATCCGTTGGTACCTGCATAACCACCGGTTGGGTTAAATAATTCTAAATAACGGTAATCACCAATTTCTGCATTACCCGTTAAACCATAAGAGGTTCTTATTTTTAAATAGTTAACGACCCTACTATTTTTAAGAAATTTTTCTTCTGATGCTATCCAACCTGCAGACACTGCGGGGAAATAACCATATCGATTATTAGCACCGAAACGTGGCGAACCATCTGCACGGAAACTAGCTCCTAACAAATATTTATCCATGAAACGGTAATTAGCTCTTGCAAAATAAGATATAAAACCAGACTCATTCGTTGGACTTCCATAAGCAGTAACAGGAGCTCCATTGCTAATTGTTGCAGGAGCCAAAGGAGACCAGCCTAAACCTGCAGTCCCTTCTTTAAAATATGGATTAACATATCCTACAGCATCACTTTGTGGTCTGTAAGAAATTTCGTGAAACTTAATTGTATTAACAGCAAAACCAACTGTAGCATCTAACTTACCATTTACACCTACGTTTTTGTTGTAAGTAAAATAGTTATTGTTATTAATGTTTGTAAGATCTACAAAACGCTCTGAACCTGCAGCCAACATGGTATTTTGATACCATCTGTTGTAAGGTTGTTCGTAAAAGTTTTCTTTCTGTCTCAATAGATCAATGCCTATTTCGCTTCTAAATGAAAGTTCTTTTGTAATTTTTAAAGTAGCATTTACGTTAGCAAAAGTTCGTAGAGATCTATTGATAAATGTATTTTGAAGTCTTGCTAATGGGTTAATGTACACATTGTATTTAGTTTGTGTTCCAAAATAACTTCCATCAGGATTTAATACAGGAAAAATTGGTAAAGCATTAGATTGTGCTGCGCCTATTCCACCATTAAATGAGGTTGGTACTTCATTGGTCTTAGTTGAATACATACCGATTTGAATGCCTAAATCCAATCTATCAGAAGCCTTATTATCTATATTAACTCTTCCACCAATTCTCTGAAAATTATTACCAACTAAAACACCTTTTTCATCCCGATAAACACCACTTAAAAAGAAACGTGTTTTATCATTTCCGCCTCTTGCAGAAAGGTTTGTTTCATACAAGCTGCCTCTTTGCGTGGTTTGGTCTATCCAATCCGTATTTACTTTAGGGTCGTACACGTAGCTTAAAGGCAAACCGGGTATACTTTGATTTGGACCCAAAGGCAATCCGCCATCATTAACCCTTGCCTCGTTGTATAATTGATACCATTCTGCACCATTTAAAAGTGGAAGCTTTCTTGTAATTTCAGAACCACCTGTTATGGCATCCAACGTAATTTGTGTTTTACCGCTTCTACCTTTTTTTGTGGTAATTAATATAACACCATTTGCTGCACGTGCACCGTAAATGGCTGCTGAGGCTGCGTCTTTTAAAACCTCTATTGATTCAATATCATTTTGGTTTATGGTTGCCAGCGGATTGGTATTGTTGGCTTTTGTTGCATCAAGCCCACTGCCAAAACCTGCTTGGTTGTCAGCATTTGAAAACGGTATTCCATCTACAACATACAGTGGCTCTCCACTGCTTGAAATAGAACTTGTTCCTCTTACCCTAATTCTTACGGCACCACCAAGCGAACCGTTTGCCTGCTGTACCTGTAAACCTGGTGCTCTACCTTGCAATGCGGCATCAAAGCTTGGTGCAGGCGTACTTGTAAATGCTTTTGAATCTATTTTAGAAACAGACCCCGTCATATACTTTCTTTGCTGTGTTCCGTAACCAACTACAACAACTTCATCTAAACTTGTTGTTGAAGGATTTAAAGAAACAGCCAAAGAAGCATTGCCATTTATAGCTACTTCTTGCCTGCCAAAACTTACAGAGGTAAACACTAGTGTTCCTTTTGCCGGAGCACTAATTGTAAAGGAACCATCTGCATTTGTTTGCGCTGCTGTTTTAGAACCTTTTACTGTTACAGTAACCCCCTGTGCAGGCATTCCGTCCTTTACATTAGTAACGACACCTGTAACTTGTGTTTGTGCAAAAGCTGTAACAGACATAGCTGCAAAGCATAACATCATGCAGATTTTGCGGACCTGTTTTAGACTAATTTTCATAAAAATGTTTTGGTTTGTTTTAGTATTTATAATCTTCAATCGCTAGCCTAAGGTTATGGTGGGAAACCGAAGACGTTGTCAAAAATAACATATTATTAATAATAAACGCAAACGTTTGCGTAAATTTATTTTAGGGACATTTTCGGTGTGATAAGCGCTAATCGATATAAAAAGAGTAATTGCTATTTTATGCGGCGGTGAAGTGACACATTAATTTACCAACTTGCCAAGAAAAAATGATTCACCTTCAAGTTTTATAGTTAACCCAGATATTTCTTTATT
>JBBRPX010000157.1:0-8653 GCA_038227505.1 Chitinophagales bacterium | reverse complement strand
TGCAAACCATGCAGAAATATGTTTACAAGTGGACAGGGTTTACGTATGAGAATATCGCTAAATAATGATAATGTAATAAAATCTGTTGCAAATACAGGTTGTATTACCTTAACTGGCAACAGTCCAGTGTGCAACAGTGAGTTATATACTGTTAATAATCCACCGGTAGGCTCTACCTTTTCATGGTCTAAGACTGATCCATATAATCTAGCCATACTCACGCCATCAGGGAACACTTGTACTGTTACAGGCGGTCTGTATAGTAATGGTACAATTACTCTAATTTGCTCTATAATAACTCCCACCGGAACACTGTTTATCTCAAAGGACATAGTCATGGGCAAGGGATTAAATTCTATAAATTATACTTATACAGAGGCAACATGTGTAAATGGAAGAGGTTATTTTTATGGAAGTATAAGACCCGTACCCGGAGCTTCCAATTACGAGTGGTATTCAAAAGATTTAACTAATACTTCAAATCAATTCGTATACAAAGATGGAGGATTTGGATATTCAAATACTGATTTCCCGCTTGGTCCAGGTGATAGAGACTATGCCATTAAAGTTGTAGTTACAACCCCATGTGGTAATTTAATTGATGAAAATTTTATAGCAAGGCCACCAGTTTGCACAACAGGTGGCGGAGCATTAAGAATTGCCTTAACTCCGAATCCATCAGATGGTAATATTAATTTAAATATAATGGATAAGTTGTCAGATACAGAAAAGAACCTTGTAATAAAAGTGTATGACCTAAGGGGTAATTTAAGATTTCAAAAGAAAACTCAATATATCAAAAATTTAAAAGTTGACTTAAGTAATATGACAAAAGGAAATTATATTATTTCTGTTAATAATGGAAGCAGCATTTTTACAAATAAAATCATCATACAGTAAAACTATAGGTTATGAAAATTTTAATTTTTGTTTGTTTAATAACTGTTAATTTGATGGCTTGTAAAAAAGATAAAAATATTTTAGTAGTTAATCCAGTGTCGCTTTTAAAAGGAGGAAAATGGTCTTTAATAAAGTTTAAAAAAGGAAACAACACATGGATTGACTCTACCGGTCTTTTTTATAAATTTATTGGTGACACTACCGTTATATCAAACAGATAGAATCCAAATTGCGATGGTTTTTACGATGCATCAAATTCAAGCGGATTAAAAACAATTGGATGTGTTTTTTTATGCAAACAATCTGCAAATTTTACGTTTAGTATAGAGTCTATTAGCAATAATGATATGACAATATTTTATCAAGATGAAATTGGAGGAGCAATTGTGAAATTTAAAGAACAATATACTAGGCCTTAATTAAAAACTTATAAACAGGTATTGCCAATGATGAGGTGGACGTATGTCTGCCTCTTTATTTTGGCATTACCACCTTCGCCTCGTTGCGTGTCTCACGCAACGTTCGCTTAGGTAAATTTAAATAATAAAGACTTTTGTATTAAAGCACATACCGCATAATACATTATAAGTAAACAATTATTCAGGCTCGTTTTTAGGATCCAATAAATGATCACTAGGTTTAGAAATAGTCAATTTCTTAGCTTTCTTTACTTTGTTTTTAGTCTTGTCTTTCGAGGCAATTGGTTGTTAGCCTTCGTTGGTAGACCATAACAATATCAGCACCAATCACATCCATTTTTTCTCAGTAACGTCTCGGCCCTTGCCGGACGTTGCGTAAATTATAACGACTTTTCACTCAAAACTAGCACTTTGTCATTCATCTCTGCAATGTTGGTTAATTCATAAATACCATGTAGTCCTGTTAAATAAAACTTTGCAGAGCTGTGAGGGTATTGTTCAGGCAATTCACACAAATTCCATCTGCCTTTACATGGGTTCATATGGATATAATCTATTTTTTGTTGAGTAAATTTATCACTACTGCAGTGTTTCCAATCAAAAGAAAGTTCCCATACTTCATGTTTTTTGTTATTAGCCTTGCGTTTTGTCTCGACTGCATCTGCTAGTAAATTTAATAAATCAGCTTCGTTGTTTTCTTTTAGCCGCTTAATAATATCGTAAGCCATAAATCGTTTACCATTGCCTATGATATTGTTTATACTTTGATCTGTTTGTGTAAAACTTATTACAGCATGCACATGATTTGGCATTATTACAAAAGCATTTATAAAATGTCCCTGAGATTTTAAATAGTCAAACCATTTATATACAATATGATATCCATTTATCCGATCTATCAATGATATCCATTTATAACACGTAAATGTTATGAAGAAAGTTCCATGCGAATATGGGATAGTTTGTTTTACAGGCATATTTAAAACTAAGAAAATCCTACGACAATGTATTGGGAGTTAAATTACTATACGCAACGTCCTGCATGCAGAGACGTTGCTGAGAATTAGTAGCCCCGCTGCAAAGTTTATTTTTAACTAAAGGTAATTATGGCGGTAGCTACTACTGTCAATGCGGGCTAGGTTCAACAGGGTATCTTTTTTCAACTTTTATAAAAGCGAATTATGGAAATGGAAATCTGATTTATTTTTTATGCTATTAAACCTTAATAGAATATAGAAATTTACTTATCCAACCTTATTACTTTTTCACAAAGGCTCAACTAAAATAAGGCAATAAGGTTGAGTAAATACCTAACAAATTTCTATTAAGGTTTAACAACTTATTATATGGTGAAAAGGGATTTTGAAAAACTTTATTTCCCCGCCATCTCAACCATTTGTAATACTTCCTCAGCAAGCGCATCTGCATTGCCGCCATAACCCACAGATTTAAAACGAATGTTTCCGTTTTTATCAAGTATAAATTTTACCGGTATTCCATTTACGTCAAATGCATTTGCCATTTTATTATCATTATCCATCAATACATAAAATGCATAGTTTTTTTTCTTCATAAATTCCTTTGCATTTCCTAATTTGTTATCTCCACTTTCTTTTGTATCTACAAATAAAAATTGTACATCTTCTCTTGCAGCAAGTTTTTCTTGTGCTTTCTTCATTCCAGGCATGGAAGCTATGCAGGGACCGCATCATGTTGCCCAAAAATCTATTACCACTATTTTTCCTTTTAAATTTTCTAAGCTTACCTCTTTACCGTTCCAATCTTTTAAGTTAAATTTTGGCGAAGGTTTTTTAATGATGGTCTTAGCTATTTGCAGTTTATTTTTTTTATTTACTTTCTCTTCAAGTGCAACAACATAAGTATCGAAACCATTTTCGGTATTCTTTTCTTTCTTATAAAAATCTTTTAGTCCATTCTTCGTTTTTGCTGATGCGCTTCCTGCTACTACCATTTCTTCTAAAATATTTTTTGCATTAGTATTTGGTACTACCTTTTGCAAATACATTGCATAGCGTTCATTGTATTCTGCGTTTAGGAATTTAGCAATTGTAGCTGCTGCTTTTGCAAATGGCAAGCCATCATTGTACTCTTCTAATTGGTACAAAATAAAAGCGTAAGTATCTGCATATGTAGCATAGGTATTTTCCAATTCTCTTTTCCAAGTTCGAGTAGACATACTTTCATCCTTTTTTTCAGTAGGATTTTCATATTGCCGTTTTGCATACATCGTTGCTTCAGCACTCATTTTCTTAGCGGTTTGTAAATCTTTTCCTTCTTCTGCCATTGTCCGGCTTTTATTCTTTAAATCTGCCATTTTTAAAGCTATAGGCAAATCGGCACTCCATTTTGCAGCCATTTCTACATTACCTTCATTTGCATAAGCTTCGGAAATTGCTTTTTTTAAATAGCCCTGAAATTGCAGAGTACCTCTATTTACCACCTGTTTGCTGATAAAAATGCCATACATCGCAGCCTTGTTTTCAGCTTTTTTTTCTTAGAGAAATTCAGGATATAAATTCCTTACCATCCAATCGCCTTTAGGAAATTTTTGTCTCTCTATCGCAAGAAGGGAATCGCTCTTTGTTTTGTTATTTGTTTTTGTGTAATAACTTTCTAAAATGCCATAAAAGCCTTCAGAAATATTAGGTCTCTTTTCTATTTCATCTATTTTAGATGCCTCTATATTTGATCCATTCATTTCATCGCTTTTGCTAATCGCAAACATGTAACTTTCATAGAAATTGACATCATTGTAAAACTCAGGGAATTCATTCAAACCCTGTTCTAACAATGCTAAACTTTTTGAATGTGATCTAGCAAGGTTAAAATTATATTCGCCATAAAAGGAATATAGCTCGGCACGGGTTTTATAATAAGGTTTGATTAATTTTTTATTTTTGTAAATAGGTAGAAAATAGCCCTCGCCAAAATTATTATCAACTTCCTTATTACTAAAAATGTAAAATGCAATTACATGTGTGTTGCTGTCTATAATAAAACTACCGGTGTAGAGATTTCCTTTCTTTAAAAGTTTGGGCTCTTTTACAATTTTATTCCCTTCATTAAATTCGTATACTTCTATGTAAATATTTTTCTCCTCTACTAGTGATGAGCGTGTTTTATTAAAAGTAAACCGAAGCTGTTGTGTAGCCTCTGGATACAGATTTGAAAATTGCAATGCTTCCAAATTTGTTTGTGCATATAGTGTTAACGAAATAACTGTCAAGAGTATTATTGTAGTAAATCTTATCATGTAAATTTTATTTTAGTAACTATAAACTCTTAGCAACTCCTTAAACTTTTTTATTTGAATTTTGATAACCTCGCAGCGTATACTTTTTATATAAATGTAAAAAAGCCCTATTGCGATTCGGTATTGCTACGCACAGGTGGCTCACGCAACATTCGCTAGGGTAAAATTAATTATAAACCATACAGGCTTTTTCCTTTTTATTAATGTGCCGATTTGCACCATAATAGACTAATAGTAAAAATAATTATTCAGGCTCGTGTTTAAGATCTAATAAATGATCAGTCGGTTTAGCAACTGTCAATTTCCTCTCTGATTTTTTAGCTGTCTTTACTTTGTTTTTAATTATCTCCTTTTGAGGCACTTGTTGGGATAAAACTTTTGTGGATTTATTTGACTCGGGCGTTTTCTTTACGTCGTTTAATCTAGTCTGTGTTTGGCAAAGTGCGGATAGTGTAACAAGTAAGCATGGAAATAATAGTAGTTTTCTCATGGTATGAAAATATTATTTTTTAAATAAATAAAAAGTTAAATGATATTGGTTTCTTGATTTTTTAGATTTATAATATTATACTTAGACGACTTCGTTGATTTCGTGTTTAGCTTAAATAAGATAAAATATTTCACTATTATTTAAATTTAAATTTTAGCGGTTTTGCTTTTTAAACCTTAGTAGAGAAATTGAAATTTAATTTTTCTACCTTATTACCTTATTACAAAGGTTAAACTAAAATAAGGTAATAAGGTTGGTTTACCACATGGCAAATTTCTACTAAGGTTTAACAGCCACCGTTGTTGATCCTTTCTAAGTCTAAATTATTATTCAATTTTGCGTGTTGAGCAAAATAACGATGCGCAATTATGTCATAATGAATTTAGTTTCTTGGTTGCATTAATGTATTTAAACCTTAGTAGAAAAATATGAGTTCAATTTACCCAACCTTATTACCTTATTACAATGGCTAAACTAAAATAAGGTTAAAAGGTTAGTTCACTATCTGGAAAATTCCTACTAAGGTTTAACAGCCATATTTGAATTCACAAAAATTTCCCCAAAATATTTGTCATTAATATAGTTGTTGGAAAAGTTGATAAAATAATCCTATCAAAAACTTAAATTATTCATCAAAATGATAGGAATTTAGCTACTAAATGATAGGATTATAATAAATAATTTATCCTTTTAAATACAATCCGTAATTCCTCATTCGTAATTAAATCACAACTCCCTCTCAAAAAAAACTGCATTCTCTTCAGGGTTAAAATAGTAAGGTGCTATTTCGTAAAAGCCATGCTTTTTGTAAAGGTTTATGGCGGGCGTCATGTTTGCGAGGGTATCTAACCGTATAAATTTATAACCTAAATTTTTTGCTGTAGCCAATGCTTTTTCTAACAACAAAGTTCCGCCACCAGTATTGCGGGTAGTTGGTTGTATGTACATTCTTTTTAATTCTGCAATGCCATTTTCTTTTTTGCGGATGGCAACACAGCCTATAAATTCAACGGTTTGTTGCAATAAAAAAATAGCACCATCAGGCTCGCTGTACATTTCTTTTAGTTGCAATAATTCTTCTTCAAAGTTTTGAAAGCTCAAATCAATATTTAGCCATTCAGCATATTCTTTAAACAATAAAGATGCTGCAGCATATTCGGCTTCCGTATTTACTGTAATTATCTTAAACATTTTTTGTCTGTTTATTTGCCAGAAAAACGCCTGCAAAAATGAGCATGCCCGCTAATATTTTATAAGCAGATAATTCTTCACCCAAAAAACCAATAGCCAACGCCGCGGCAAATAATGGTTGTGTGTAAATGTAGTTTCCTGCAATGGCAGCACCTAGGTTTTTTATGCCATAAATATTAAACAGGTATGCGCAAAATGTTCCGGGTATTGCAATCATACCCAATGTAAAATATTCTTTGCTGCTGTAATTTGCCCAATTGATCACAGAAAACTCATGCCAGCAAAATGGAAGTATTATAAAAAAGCCAACGGTAAATACATTGCGCAATACAGCGGTCGGATTGTATTCTAACATCAATGGCTTTACCAGCACAAAATAAAAGGTGTATGAAACAGCATTTAAAATAATCAGCAGATCACCAATCAATACATCTCCAGGATTTCCAGATCGATCCTTTGCCAGTATTAAAACCAATGCACCGCCAATACCCAAGGCGAGACCAATTAATTTATTATTTGTCAGCCGTTCCTTTAGTACCCAAGCAGCAATAAATGTTATCAATATAGGTGTTATCAATAACAGCAGCGAAGCATGTATGGAATATGTCATCGATAAGCCCTTAATAAATGCCAATTGGTTTATTGCAATACCGGCAATTGCACATAGAATAAACTTGCCCCAATCCTTTTTTTGTATCTGCTTTTTTTCTTTGCTAAAAATATAGAGTATCCATAACAGCAGGGCGGTAACGCCTACCCTGATTAAGTTTAACCCAAACGGTTTTATAAAGCCACCACCTATTAAATACTTAACAGTAGTAAAATTTAGTGCAAAAAATATATTGGTCACTAAAAGAGCTACGTGGGCTTTTGTTTTTGTTGTCAATATCAAATATTTAGATCAAGGCAAAAATAAAAAGAACGTTTCACAATCGACAGATGAATAATGCATGCATGTTTCAAACCTATTATGATGAGCTTTGGTAATTGTATTTTTTTTGCATTTACCTTTGCAGCCGAATAAAAAATATTATGAGCGAACAACATTTATCTGAACAGGAAATTATAAGAAGAGAGAAACTGTTTGAACTGCAAAAAGCAGGAATTGATCCCTATCCGGCAGCTTTGTATCCGGTAAATACATCTGCGGCAGCTATTAAAGAAAATTACAAAGGCGAAGAGAACAAAGCAGACTTTGCAGAAGTTTGCGTTGCAGGAAGAATAATGAGTGTGCGTGACATGGGTAAAGCAAATTTTGCAGTGTTGCAGGATGGAAGTGGCAAAATACAGTTCTATATAAAGCAAGATGATATTTGCCCAGGCGAAGACAAAAGCATGTATGCAAATGTTTGGAAGAAATTAATTGACATCGGCGATTTTATTGGAATTAAAGGATACGTTTTTACTACTAAAACCGGTGAAACATCTATACATATAACTGAGTTTACAATACTAAGCAAAGCACTTCGTCCTTTACCAATTGTAAAAGAAAAAGACGGTGAAACGTATGATGAAGTAACTGACCCCGAGTTTCGTTATCGCCAGCGCTATGCAGATTTAATTGTAAACCCCGGCGTAAAAGAAGTGTTCATCAAGCGGACTAAAATGATGAATGCTATCCGTAGTTATTTAAATGACCAGGGTGCGTTGGAAGTAGATACACCTGTTTTACAAAGCATTCCAGGTGGTGCTGCCGCTCGTCCGTTTAGTACTCACCACAATGCCTTGGATGTGCCGATGTATATGCGTATTGCAAATGAGCTTTATCTTAAAAGACTCATCGTTGGTGGGTTTGAATGGGTGTATGAGTTTAGCAGAAACTTTAGAAACGAAGGAATGGATCGTACACACAATCCTGAATTTACAGTGTTGGAGTTTTACACGGCCTACAAAGACTACGAATGGATGATGGATACAACGGAACAGTTATTAGAAAAAACAGCCATTGCTACCAACGGAATTGCCACAGTGCAAAGCGGAGAAAACGAAATAAGTTTTAAAGCACCTTACAAACGCATCACCATGTACGATGCTATAAAAGAACACACCGGTTTTGATATTAGTGAAATGGATGAAGAGGGAATTAGAAATGTTTGTGTGCAGTTAAAAATACATGCTGATGCTAAATGGGGTAAAGGAAAATTGATTGACGAAATATTTGGAGGTAAATGTGAACAGCACTATATACAACCAACATTTATTACTGATTATCCGGTGGAGATGAGTCCGCTCACAAAAAAGCACCGCAGCAAACCAGGCTTGGTAGAGCGTTTTGAATTGATGATTAACGGAAAAGAAATTGCCAATGCATACACTGAGTTAAACGACCCAATAGAACAGCGGGAGCGTTTTGAAGAACAGATAAAATTGATGGAACGT
>JBBRPX010000156.1:0-8792 GCA_038227505.1 Chitinophagales bacterium | reverse complement strand
TGATATTTGTACCATCCTGCACCGATGGACTTGAAGATCCATTAAATACAATACCAATGGTCGTTTTTTTCGTGGCATAAAAATCCATGCCTAATTTGACGTTGTTGTTATTGTTATCTGTAATAAATGTTGCTGTCTGGTCAAAAATTGCATTTAGTTTGGAATTTGCATCATAATATTTTCGGTTGATATCTAACTGTTGAAAACTCTTTCTGTGGTTCAGACCAAACGTAGAAAATACATTGAATTTACCATTTTTGTAATTAAGGTTTATTGTATTTAGTGATCTTACATATTTACCAACTGCCAAAGTATTTTTTACGCTTCCATTAAAACCTTTTTGCTTGTTTCTTTTTGTTTTAATATTAATTACACCCGAATTGCCCGACGCATCGTATTTAGAAGATGGGTTCGGCATAAGTTCTATCTGCTCTAAATTAGCGGCAGGCATAGCTTGTAAGTAATTTGCAAGGTCTTGAGCACCCATATATGTTTGTTTTCCGTCAATCAAGATAATCACTCCCTGTTTTCCTTTCAAGCTTATTTTCCCGTCTTTATCTACAGAAACTCCTGGAGATTTCTCGAGAACCTCCATAGCAGTACCACCAGCGCTTGTAATAGAAGCCTCTACATTTATTACTGTTTTATCTAATTTCCGTTCAATGAAAGCCTTTTTTGCAACCACAGAAACATTATCTAAAACCTTTTCCGCCGGCGAAATTGATATATTATTTAATTGAGAAATATTATTCTCAAATAACACAAAAATGGGAGAATATATTTTTTGATATCCTACAGCTGTAATAGAAATTAAAAAATTTCCACCACTTTTATTTTCAATTAAAAAATTTCCGGCAGTATCTGTTACGACGGTTTTTACAAGGGAAGAGTCCTTTGTGTTTAGTAAAGAAATGGTGGCCGCAATAACTGATTTTAAATTTGTATCAATTATTTTGCCTTTTACTGCAGTTTGCGCTTGCGCAAATAAGCCCTTTAATGCAAATGCTAAAATTAGAATTATCTGTTTCATTTTTTTTAATTTAGTTCTTTAGTTTGATAAATACTAAACAAAGCTATGTACTTTGTATTGCATAGTACAATGTTTAGTAATGAACGGTCGTAAAAAATGATGACCGGCAGTTTTCAGCTGCCGGTCATAAAAAATTAAAATGCAATAAATTTATTTCCTAAACTTGATTTTTGCAAAAATTACTAATATAATTCCGCCAAGTATAAGCAGTAAAGCAATTTCTTGTGCCTGAGAAAAAGAAAAATTTGAAACACTGTAGGCTTTATTTACTCTAACCAATTCTATTATAAAGCGCTCTACACCATTAAGTATTAAATAAATACCAAACATAATGAATGGAGTCGTAATTTTTTTCCTGATGCCCCAAAGCAGTAAAAATAGAAATGTACATAAAACTGTTTCATATAATGAAGTTGGGAAAACTGGTTGAGGTAACACGCTGTAATGATCGTCTGTAACTCCCGGTATTGGAACACCATCGTTGTTTACATTTTGGGGGAAACTATAGGCAAAAAACCATTTTGGCAGGAATGAAACACCTTTAATTGATTTATGCGGAACGTCTAAAATAGAAGGGTAAGTTCGATCAGTTACAAAAACACTTTTACCAGTTTTATCAATTACTCTTCCTTCAAGATAATAAGTCGAATTTTTTTCTATTGTCTTTTCAAAATCCCCGGGTGCTGCTAAAGATAAATTTCCATACGCATCACTTGTGTAAGCGCTGTTAGGTATGCCCCAATCACCATCACCTGCAACCTGGCAACCAATACGACCGACGGCATAGGCAATCATTAAACAAGGCGCAGCAGCATCAACAAGGTGTTTAATTTTTATTCCTTTCTTGTAAGCAAACCAGCAAACTGCTATAGCTGCTAAAATGAGGCCACCATAAAAAGTGAGACCACTAACTGAAAACAATTTTCCAATTGGGTCACTCATAAATTCATCCCAATGCTCAAAATTATCAAACAACTTTGCGCCTAATATTCCAAAAATTAGCGAGATGATAATTATATCTCCTACTCTATCATGCGGCCATATTCTTACGGATCTGCGTTCAGGTGTTTTTAATTTTTGTTTATTCTTATCATACCATTTAATACCAATTAAAATAATTGCCGTTAAGAAACCTCCTATAATATTTCCATTTAAAGAGAATATATATTCCTGCGTACTTACCTCGGGAGCTTTGTTAACCAAAAGCCCTAACAGTTTTGCGCCAAAAATAAAACCCACAATTCCATTAAATACTAGGTCAAAAATAGAAGCAGGTTTTCCAACGACTATTGTTTCTTCTGAAGGCTGTAAAAAACCCAGTTTTTCTTTACGTTTAAGTTCTGCATTAAGCACAATAGCTGCAGCAACAAAAGCCAACGCAACCATTAATCCAAAAGTGTTCAGTATTTTTAGACTGCTCCATTCCACGCCAAACCAATCTTTAAAAACATAATATAAATTTGGGTACATGTGCTTACATTTTTTTGAAGTGTTGCAATATAATAAAAGTCATCGTGCATTGGTAAATTCTGTTTCTATAGAAATGTATAGCAGCAGATCACCAACAAACGATGACTCCTTTAAAATTCAAATAATTTAATTACAATGCGTATCAAATGCGCCTTTTAAATTATCGGCAATCATTTGAGCACTTCTTCCTTCAATCATGTGACGCTCTATCATGTGCACCAATTGGCCATCTTTAAACAAAGCAATAGCAGGTGAACTAGGTGGATAAGGCATAAGATGCTTGCGAATTTCGTTAACGGCTTCAACATCAAAACCGGCAAAACTCGTTTTAATATTATCGGGTTTTTTTGTTGCCGTATTTACTGCCATTACAACACCGGGTCTTGCTGTACCTGCACTGCAACCACATACAGAATTGATTACAACAAGTGAAGTTCCTTTTTCTGATAATGTACTTTTTACATCTGCTGCGGTGAGCATTTCAGAAAATCCATTTTCTGTAAGCTCTTCTTTCATTGGTATTACAATTTCTTCTGGATACATATTTATTAAAATTTAGAATGCAAAATTACATGCTAAAGATCACATGTTAGTATGAAAATATTTCAGTAAATAAATCATAAATATGCCACTGTGACATTTATTATTTAAATAAATGCCATTTAGGCGTATAATTTTAAATGGAATATAATTTGAAATATAGAAGATAGAAAATAATTTAAAAAAAATAAAAATAAAAGTTATGTCTTACGTAAAAATGAACAACAATTATAAATCAATTGATGGCTTTATGAAGGAAATTTTTAATGAATTTCCATCGGCAGTGAGCAAAGCAGTTAGGGAAGATGTATTGCATTACCCACCTGTAAATATAATTGATAAAGCGGCTTTATATTCTGTTGAACTTTCTGTTCCCGGATATATCAAAGCAGATTTTAGTATTAAACTCGATAACAATGTACTCACTGTAAGCACAGAAAAAAAAGAACAAACTTCAGTAGAAAACGAAAAATTGATTAGAACTGAATTTGGCTTAAAATCTTTTAAAAGAAGTTTTACTTTAAATGAAAAGATAGACACAGAGAATATAGCTGCTCGTTACGAAAACGGGATTCTAAAAATTGAGCTTCCAAAAAAAGAAAGTTTCAATGCAGCAGCAAAAGACATCAACATTTTGTAAAAGATAGTTTTGATTGGTTATAGGTTGTTAGAAAGTGAAGCTCCTCAAGTGAAATTGAGGAGTTTTTAATGTCAGCAAATATGCTTAAAAAAGTAATCCTGCTGCCTTGATATCAGTATTTTCTTAATTAGTAAGCCTAATAGATAACTGAAATCAGTTATAGTTGTAAATTCAGTCTATCTAAAATTTAATGTTATGCAACGTAAAGATTTTATAAATGCTTTAGGTGTAAGTACAGCAACGTTTTTATTTGCAACGTGTTTTGGTGGATGTAGCAAAGCAGGTAGTGCAGATGGTGTAAATGCTACACCGCAGGCACCAAATAATGTAGACTTTTCATTAGACCTGAACCAACCGGAAAATGTAAACTTAGCAACGAATGGCGGTTTCGTTTACAAAAATGGTATTATAATAGCTCGTACCACAACAGGTAGCTATATAGCGGTTTCAATGGCATGCACACACCAGGGAACAACATTGGTTTATGAAGGAAACAATAACCGATTTTATTGTAATAACCACGGTTCTACATTCAGTAATTCAGGAACTGTAAACAATGGGCCAGCTGCAACAAATTTGAAACAATATTCGACTACACTTACAGGGAGTATGCTAAGGGTAGTGGGTTAAAAGGACAACTTTTTAATCAAGCCGTAGCTTATTAACAACAGCAGTTTAACAACTTTAGTTTATTCGGGGAGATTACATTTAGGCATTCTGGGTAGACTTATTTGCCTATCACCATTGTTGTTATTTAGATTGTCCAATTTTATATTAACAATGGTAAAATCTGGATATATTCTTTTTAGTTCTTCAAAATCGTCTCCACTTTCTACTTCAACCTTATAAATGTAAGATGAATCAATTTTTATTTGCAAAAATTTTTTAATAAACTTTCCATCTATTGAAAGTAAAATGGGTTTATCAATTGCAGCAAAATGAGCATTTTTTATGCTTGAATATGTAAGGAAATTAATGCTTGTGGGATTTTTGTTTTTATGTAAACTTTGCCTGAAGCTGCATTTTTGGTTACGTTAATACTCTCAATTTTATCTGTATCGAAGTAACTTGTCTCCAAGTTTATTAACACAGAATCTAGATAAAACTCCGTTTTAATCCCTACAGAACCTTCGCTCTTATAAACAATTGGAAATTGAGCAAAAAGTTTGTGCCTGAATAAAAATAAACACTAAGCATTTTATAAGTTTCATCATTTAAAATTATTTAATCGAAACAATATACTTGTTAATTATAACCAAGTATTTTTAACATACTTTGCGATGTTTGTTCTTTGGCATAAACCCACTCTACCAACTTACCATTTTTATCTCTTTCTATAATTATATGCTTTGGCGATGGAATAAGACAATGTTTTATGCCCCCATATCCACTTATTTGATCTTGGTAAGCACCGGTGTGAAAAAACCCAACATACAAAGGCTCCTTGTTGCTTTCCAAATCATCTTCATTAGTTGTTTTTACCTTGGGCAAAAACACTTCATTTATATGTTCTTCACTATCGTAATAATCATGCCCATCGCAGGTTATACCACCTAATACAACCCGTTGGTATTCATTCTTCCATTTATTAATTGGTAGCATCAAAAACTTTTCGCCAATGCCCCAGGTATCAGGTAATGTTGTGATGAAAGATGAATCAATCATATACCACGTTTCCCTATCATTCTGCACTTTTTCACCAATAACGCTGTAAATGTGTGCCATGCTTTCGCCCACCGTAAAACTGCCAAATTCTGTGTAAATATTGGGCATTTGCACCTTTGCTTTTTTACAAGCCGCTTTAATATTACCTACAATTTCATTTATCATAAACTGATAATCATAGTCAAAACCAAGCGAATGTTTAATAGGGAAACCACCGCCAATATTTATTGAATCTAACTCTGGACAAATCTTTTTAAGCTGGCAATAAAGTGTAATACTCTTTTGCAATTCGCTCCAGTAATAAATATCATCTTTAATACCCTTATTTAAAAAGATATGCAACATTTTAAGTTGAAATTTATCTTCGTATCCTTCAATTTCATCTACATAAAAGCCTAACACATCTTTTGCTTTCATACCTAAACGGGAAGTATAAAAAGGAAAACTTGGTTCTTCTTCTGCAGCGATACGAATACCTAATTGAAAAGGTTTACCCGTGCGAATATTTCGCTTATACATGTTAAGTTCTTCCTTATTATCTAAGACAGGAATAACATTTTTGAAACCATCATTTATTAATTTGGCAATACGGCTTGTATAATTTTTTTGCTTAAAGCCGTTGCAAATAATATTGATGTCTTTTGTAATTTTTCTCTTTTTATATAATGCATTTACAATGTCAATATCATAGGCATATGAAGTCTCTAAATGTACATTGTGTTTTAATGTTTCTTCTACTATAATGCTAAAATGCGAGCTTTTGGTGCAATAACAATAATTATATTCGCCTTCATACTTATGCTTTTTAAAAGCATTTGCAAACATTGTTTTTGCTTTGTTTATCTGCATCCCTATTTTAGGTAGGTAAGATAATTTAAGTGGCGTACCATATTTATCAATCAGCGCCTTGATATCTACGTCATTATATTGCAAATAATTTTCGTGCAGTTTAAATCCCTCTTGCGGAAAATTAAAAGTTTGCTGCACTAAACTGTCGTAAGAATTATTCATTGGCTGAAAATAGTACTGTTATTAAAGAAATTTTTTTGATGCGCAAAGATATTTAATAGTGGTGGTTATATTAAGATTAGCATCGTAAATAATATGTGCTACCAAATTATTTCTTGTTGTAGTAAATAATAATTTTTATTAGTACGATTGCAAGCAATATTGCAAATGCGAACATTAAAATTATTACAGCTATAGATGAACCTGATACTTCCATTTATGAAAATTAATACTATTCATAAAAAAACCGCTCTTTTTACAGAACGGATTTTTTTCACACTTTTAAAAACTTAAAATTTATTTTACGGAAAGAACCAATGCTTTAAAAGCCTCAGGCTCATTCATTGCAAGATCTGCCAATACTTTACGGTTAAGATCAATGCTCTTTTCAGACAACTTATGTATAAATTCACTGTAGGTAATTCCTTCAGCTCTTACAGCTGCATTAATACGTGCTATCCATAATGTACGGTATTCACGCTTTTTTAATTTACGGCCTACATAGCTATATGTAAGACCTTTTTCCATTACGTTTTTGGCAACAGTATATACATTTTTACGTTTACCGTAATATCCTTTTGCTGCTTTTAAAATTCTTTTTCTGCGGGCCCGACTGGCTACAGCGTTTACTGAACGTGGCATATTTAATTTTTTTTAAAGTTATTAGTTGTATTGCATTAGCTTTTTGCTAAAGCAAGTGGTACATTATTTCAATCCAAGCAATCTTCTTACAAAATACATTTGTGTAGAATCTACCATTCCGTCTTTACGCATAGCACGCTTGCGTTTGGTAGATTTTTTCGTAAGAATGTGGCGTTTGAAAGGTTTTTGGAAAACGATTTTTCCTGTACCGGTAACTTTAAAGCGCTTTTTTGCGCTGCTGTTTGTTTTTACCTTTGGCATTATATAACTTTTTTATTGTTACTCCCTGCTGGCGTTCCGAAATGTCGGAAACTTATGGAGCCGTGTGGGAAATGTCTAAAAAGAATTCTCTTTTCGGAGCGCAAAAATAAGTAAAATAGTTTAAACCCTACTGAGATTTTTAGATATCTTTCAGTATATTATTTGGATAGATTATTTATAATTCAAAGATTCTATAAATTTCTATCCAGTCATTGTCTTATTTTTTGCTATTTAAACAACCTTTCACAATAATCTAATTCAATGTTCTTGAAGCTCAATTTGCCCATTTTTTCTCTAACTTATTCCCCCATTCCATCCTCACCGTCAGTCCCACTACTATTTGCTAATAATCCGTTTAAGAGATCTAACTCGGCCTGAGAAAAATATTTCCATTTGCCAGGTTCAATTCCTTTTAAAGTAAAGTTCATTATTCGAACTCTTTTAAGAGATGTAACCTTAAAATCCAACGTTTCGCACATGCGGCGTATTTGCCTGTTAAGCCCTTGCTTTAAAATTATTCTAAATCTTGCATCGCCTTCCTGTTTTACAAAGCAAGGTTTGGTGATAGTATTTAAAATTCTCACGCCATTCCGCATGGTATTTATAAATTCATGGGTTATCTTTTTATCAGTCGTTACCATGTATTCTTTTTCGTGGCCATTACCGGCACGCAATATTTTATTTACGATATTGCCGTCATTTGTAAGGAAAATTAATCCTTCAGAAAGCTTATCCAACCTGCCTATTGGAAAAATACGTGTTTTATGGTTAACAAAATCTACAACATTGGTTTTATCACTTTGGTCTGTTGTGCAAGTAACTCCCTTCGGTTTATTCAGCATTATATAAACAGGTGCAGCTTTCTTTTTTAAATTTTCCCCATCAACTTTTACAACATCGCCAGGTTTTACTCTATTTCCTTTATCAGCATCTTTTCCGTTTATGGTTACCCTGCATTCCTCAATAAATTTATCCGCTTCTCGTCTGCTGCAAAACCCTGTATCGCTTATGTATTTATTTAGGCTAATATTAATATCCATCAAAAAATAATTTAATTAAAAAAGGTTGTCCAATTTACAGACAACCTTTTAAAAAAAGTATTTATAAAAAAAATTTATTCCGATGCAGAAGTTTCTTCAACCGAAACTGGTGCAACTTGTTCATCAGTTGCAGCTTCTGCAGGCTTTTCTTTATGAAGTTTGCCTAACTCGTTGCCTGATTTTTTCTTTATTATTCTTGGTGCAAGCATAACCTGCATTCGCTTTCCTTCTAATTTTGGTAATCCTTCTAAAGCACTTACGTCTTTTAAGGCATCTGCAAATTTTAAAAGCAACAACTCTCCTCTTTCCTTAAACATAATTGCACGTCCTTTAAACTGTACATGCGCCTTTACCTTGTTACCATCTTCCAAAAACTTTTCAGCATGTTTTACTTTAAAATCAAAATCATGGTCATCGGTATTTGGCGTAAAACGAATTTCCTTCACCTCGCTGGTTTTGGATTTCGCCTTCATTTCTTTTTTCTTCTTCTTTTCCT
>JBBRPX010000155.1:0-8836 GCA_038227505.1 Chitinophagales bacterium | reverse complement strand
CTGGGCTTTAAAGGTTTCAATATTTTTTTCTGTGGTTACGGCCGGGTGTTGTCCGGTTTCCAAAGCATATTGTTCTGCGGGCAAACCAAAACTATCAAACCCCATAGGATGCAGCACGTTAAAGCCTTTAAGCCTTTTGTAACGGCTATAAATATCACTTGCTATGTAACCTAACGGATGACCAACATGCAAACCTGCACCACTTGGGTAAGGAAACATATCTAACACATAAAACGATGGTTTTGGGGAGTCGTTGCTTACTTTATAGGCATTGGTATCTTTCCATTTTTGTTGCCACTTTTTTTCTATTTCTCTAAAATTGTATTCCATGTTTATAATCTTTTACCGAAAAGGCACGAAGGCGCTAATGGTATTAATTAAATAGCTTCGCTATTTTAGTTTGGGTTTTATACATTCGTTAATATGGCATCTTCATTGGCAGTCTGTCCCGGTTATTTCGGGATCTCACGTTTCACCAGTATATCTTTTTTCAACTTTTATTGATGCTAATATCTTACCACAGCGTTTGATGAGTTTAAGGGATAAATCTCACAGAGTTTATACAAATTAAATTCATGTCATAACAATGAGGATAATAAAAAAGAAAGAGATTTCAAATCAAAAACTCTTTCAAATCTGTGTACAACTAATTTAACTCTGTGGTTTACATCAAAAAACTTTTTTAACAAATTAATATGCAGCGTTTGTGCGCAGCATAAAATATATTTGAACATCAAACTGCTGTTAGCGTTCAAAAATAAACTAAACAATACAAAAATCTTTATTTTTGTCGGCAACCCATTATAAATTTCTATTACAAATATTTTTAACATGGCGCAATTAGGGAAAGGATCGAGTAAAAAAGGAACAACCAGTTATGTGGGTGCTATCATTGGTGTATCGCTTGTGTTGTTTTTGTTTGGAATAGTGGGTTGGTTTTTTTTGAATCTTCGCAAAACGGGTGATTATTTTAAGGAAAGTATACAGGTGCACACCTACTTAAACAGAGATGCACCAAAAAAGAGGATTGACAGTCTAACTCAATATATTTCTGCTTTGCCATACGCAAACAGGGTTGAATATGTTACTAAGGAGATTGCCATGCAAAAGTGGAATAAGGAAAATGACAGTACCTGGAAACACTTTTTAAGCAACAATCCCTTACCTGAAAGTATAGATTTTTATGTGAAGGCGGACCATGTGGAGCAGGATAGTTTGAATATGCTGGCTGCAGATTTACAGACTGTTTATCCGGGAGTGATTTCGGAATTTCAATTCCCTACAGAGACGGTGACCAAGGTGAGCAAGTTTGTAAAAACTGTGGGTCTGATATTTTTAATTACAGCTATTATTTTAACCACACTGGTTGTTTTTTCTATTGATAATACGATACGATTAGCCATGTATAGCAATCGTTTTATAATTAAAACTATGCAGATGGTTGGTGCGACCAGATGGTTTATTGCAAAGCCAATAAACAGGCGTGCTGTAATTAATGGATTGATTGCATCTTTTATTGCCATTGTGGCCGTTTGGGGTTGTGTATTATTGATTGAAAAACTTAGACCCGAGTTTAAAGTACTTCATGACAACAATGGGTTATTGATGTTGTTTGCTATTATCATAATAATGGGTATTGCCATTACACTGCTAAGCACACACAGAGCGGTGATAAAATACCTGCGCATGAAGCTGGACGATCTTTATTAAAACAAACACTTTATATTGCAACTTTAATTATAAAATATGCTGAAAGAAAAAAACGAAAAAACCATTACAGTGAACAATTTGTTTGGTAAAGAAAATTATATGTGGATGTTGGCTGGTATTGTGGTTATAATACTTGGTTTTATTTTAATGGCGGGTGGAAAAAGTGCTGATCCAAAAATATTTGATGCTAAAGAAGTATACAGTACCAGAAGAATAACCATTGCACCTTTGCTTATTATAATTGGTTTTATTTTAGAAATAGTGGGCATTATGAAGAAGCCGAAAGCAGTAGCGAGTAATTAGTATTGAGTAATTAGATTAAAGATATTAGACTGAAGACAAAAGATTTTAAGCGCAGAGGAAGTAAAATTTCTACTGCGTTTTTTTTATAATTAAACAACTCTTTTAAAAAATCCCCAATGACTTTATTTCAATCCATCGTAATTGCCGTAGTAGAAGGGCTTACAGAGTTTTTACCTGTTTCCTCAACCGGACACATGATCATAGCAGAGCGTTTACTACATGTAACAGAAACAGATTTTGTAAAAGTATTTACGGTTGCCATACAGCTGGGCGCTATACTTGCCGTGGTTGTTTTATACTGGAAAAAGTTTTTTGATTTTAGTAAATGGCAGTTTTATGTAAAACTTATTATTGGTGTTATTCCTGCATTGATTCTTGGTTTTTTGTTTTCTAAAAAAATAGATGCCCTGCTGGATAGTGCAACCACTGTAGCCGTTGCATTGTTGGTTGGTGGTATTATTTTATTATTTGTAGATAAACTTTTTACACGTCCTCGCATACACACAGAAGCAGAAATAAAACCGGTGAATGCATTCATTATTGGTATCTGGCAATGTCTAGCAATGATACCTGGTGTAAGCCGCAGTGCAGCGTCTATCATTGGCGGGATGCAACAAAAACTTACCCGTAGCGAAGCTGCGGAATTTTCTTTCTTTTTGGCTGTACCAACCATGCTTGCTGCAACTGGTTATAAATTATTGAAGTATTATAAAGAAGCAGGCGGTTTTTCCGGAGAAGAAATAAAGTTGCTTGCTGTTGGAAATATTATTGCATTTGCTGTTGCCATAATTGCCATAAAATTCTTTATAAATTTTGTAAAGAAATATGGTTTTAAGGTTTGGGGTATTTATAGAATAATTGTGGGTGTTGTGTTACTTATTTTAATTTATAAAGGGTTTATTAAAGGGTAGGTTTTTCACCGCAAAGACGCAAAAAATCATAATTAGATTTTCGTGTTTGTTAGTTATTCCAAAAGATATGTAGTTATTCAAACATTAGCTTGGCGACTTTGCGTCTCAGCGGTTAAACTTTCATAGAAAAGAGCCTTAGCGGTTAAAATTCTTCGGGTTTTTTCTGTATTTTCATTACTCAATTTTTACCATGCAAACTGCTTCTAAAAAAATAGTAAATGGATGGGCCATGTATGATTGGGCAAATTCTGTTTACAATTTAGTAATTACCACTACTTTTTTTCCGGCTTATTATGCAGCCATGACGGGGCTTGAAAAATATCCTAACGGTATTAAATTTCTTGGTCGCACTTTTGTAAATACGGAGTTAAAGGATTATGTGCTGGCATTTGGATTTTTGGTTGTAGCAGTTATATCTCCCATACTTTCTTCCATTGCAGATTATAAAGGAAATAAGAAAAGTTTCATGCGGTTTTTCTGTTACATCGGTGCAGCAAGTTGTTCTATTATGTACTTTTTTGACGATAAACACATTACGTTAGGGTTGATGTGCTTTATGTTTGCGGGTATTGGTTTTTATGGCAGCCAGGTTTTTTACAATTCCTATCTGCCCGAAATATCTTCTGAAAAAGACATGGATCGCATCAGTGCAAAAGGATATTCGCTGGGGTATATCGGGAGTGTTATAATGCAGATGATTGGGTTTGGATTAGTGATTATGATGCCCAATGATTCATTGCCTTTAAAACTTACTTTTTTATTAGTTGGTATATGGTGGGTAGCATTTGCACAAATAACCTTTAATGCGTTGCCTACAACTGCAAAAGCTGAAAGGCAAAGTAAAACGAACGTACTTGCGAATGGATTTATAGAATTAAAGAAAGTATGGTTTCAGGTAAAGCAAATGCCCGTTTTAAAAAGGTTTTTAGCAGCTTTCTTTTTTTACAGTATGGGCGTTCAGACTGTTATGCTGGTAGCCATAGATTTTGGTATAAAAGAATTAAAGCTGGCAAATGATAAACTTATTATTACGGCTGTAATAATCCAATTAGTAGCAATTGCGGGTGCTATTATGATGAGTAAACTCTCTGCAAAATTTGGGAATGTAAGGGTTTTAATTTTTACAGTTTTGCTCTGGATATCGGTTTGTATAGCCGGTTATTTTATTTCAACAGAAATGCATTTTTACATCATTGCATCTCTTGTTGGTTTAGTAATGGGTGGCATACAATCGTTGAGCAGAAGCACTTACAGCAAGATGATGCCCGAAACAAAAGATACAGCATCGTTCTTTAGTTTTTACGACATTACTGAAAAACTTGCTATTGTAATTGGGCTGATCACATTCGGAGTTATTGAAGGATTGTTCAGTATTAGAGAATCTATATTATCGTTGGTTCTCTTTTTTGTTTTAGGGTTTATTATGTTACTGTTAACTGCATCAAAACAAAAAGAAAATTCCATGATAATTGGCATGGAAGGAGAATAAAATAAAACTTATTATGAAATTATACAGCATAAATGCGGGGCATTTTAAATTGGACGGTGGTGCTATGTTTGGAGTTGTACCAAAAAGTATGTGGAACAAAATAAACCCTGCAGATGAAAATAACATGTGCAGTTGGGCATTGCGTTGTTTGCTTATTGAAGATGAAGGACGCTTAATATTAGTCGATACAGGCATGGGTAATAAACAGGATGAAAAATTCTTTGGTCATTACTACATGCATGGTGATGATACGTTGGAAAAATCATTGGCAAAACATGGTTTTACAAAAGATGATATTACTGATGTGTTGCTTACGCATCTTCATTTTGATCATTGTGGTGGCGCAATAGAAAAAGTGAATGATGAGCTTGTGCCGGCTTTTAAAAATGCTACCTACTGGAGTAATGCAAGGCATTGGAAATGGGCCACAGAACCAAACGACAGAGAAAAAGCTTCTTTCTTAAAAGAGAATATTTTACCGATACAACAAAGTGGTAAACTAAAATTTATTGAAGAACATCCAAATGATTTTCCTGCTAATATTATTATACGACAGGTGTTTGGCCATACGGAAGCCATGATGCTGCCACAAATAAACTACAAAGGGAAAACGATTTTGTACATGGCAGATTTATTGCCTTCTGCTGGGCATATCCCATTGCCGTATGTTATGGCTTATGACATGTTTCCGCTTACAACTTTAAATGAAAAGAAATCTTTTCTTACCGAGGCGCAGCAAAATGATTATGTATTGTTTTTTGAACATGACCCAACAATTGAATGTTGCACTTTACAAATGACTGAGAAGGGAATTAGGATTAAGGAGAGTTTTAAGATGGAGGAAATATAATTGTCAATTGTGAATTGTAAGGCGTAAATGTATTGAGGCAAACCATCTTTCTAAGCTAATCACTTAAAATTATTTTAAACTATTCACCATTAATTATTCACAATTCACATCAGCCATACAACTCCGAATGTACCGCTTTTTTATCATAACCTAAATTTACAATTCTTAGTTTTGCCTCATCAATCATGGCACGCCAACCGCAGAGCATAAAGTTTGCAGCAGGATTGTTATTTGCTTTTAAAATATTCCCGTAAACTTCATGTACGTAGCCATTTGCACCTTCCCATGGCTCACGGCTAAGTGTTGGTATGTAATGAAAATTAGGCATACCGTCACTTAATGCTTTTAATTCTTCAAAATATAATAGATCAGCTTTTGTGCGACAGCCAAACAACAGGTAAATATTTTTGTATGATAAACTGTGTAATTTAATAAAGTGTGACATGCTCCTAAATGGCGCAATACCCGTACCGGTGCATATTAAAAACAGATCATTTTCCAGGGCATGTTCGTTTAAAGTAAATACGCCAACTGGTCCTCGTAAAATAATTTCTGAACCTTCTTTTATTTCATTGAAAAGATAAGTTGTTCCTGCCCCACCATCCAGTAAGACAATGCATAGTTCAAAAACATTGCTGCCGTCCGGCCAGCTGGCAATGGAATAACTTCTTAGGCGTTTGTTTGGCTTTTCATGTATGGGCAAATCCAATGTTACAAACTGCCCCGGCTTAAAATCGAATGCAGTGGCGTCAGGCATCTGTATAAAAAAGCGACGTGTGTTATAGGTTTGCTGTTCAATTTTTATAACGGTTGCAGTTTGCCAGGGTTGTAGCATAATAATAGTTTTCTGTAAGATATGTTTAATTAGCAAATTAGAAAATAGCCCGATGTGAAAATAATTATAGCGAATTGAGGAAGTTTAGCATTTTCAAATGCAGTTATTCTACCGTTTTTAAATTAAGAAAATTACCTTTGAACCAGAATATGAATGCAGATGTGTTGATGAATATTTACAAAAATGACTCCCGCAGTTTTAAAATTGTGGATGCCATTACATTGTCTAAACCACAGCAACTGCACTTAAAAGGTCTTAATGGAAGTGCTTCGCAATTCATTTTAGCAGCGGTTCATGCAAACAAAGCTGCTTCGCAATTAAATCATTTGGTTATTTTAAGAGATGCAGAGGAAGCTGCTTATTTTCACAACTCTCTCGAAAATATTACAGGCGCATTAGATGTTTTTTATTTTCCTTCTTCTTTTAAAAATAAGAAAAATTATCAGCTTTTAAACAGTAGTCATGTAATGCTTCGTACCGAAGCGTTGACTAAAATTACGCAGTCCAGCTCCTCCTCCTTCGGGGGAGGTCGGGTGGGGGTTTCGAAGAAAATTATTGTTACTTATCCCGAAGCAATATTTGAAAAAGTTGTATTATCAAAAACGTTATCTGAAAATATTATCAGCATAAAGCAGGCTGATGAATTGGATGTAAATAGCATGCTGCAAAGGTTTATAGAACATGGTTTTACCAAGACAGATTTTGTCTACGAGCCCGGGCAGTTTGCCATTCGAGGCGGAATATTAGATATTTATTCCTTCGGAAATGAAAAGCCTTACCGCATAGAATTGTTTGGGAACGAAGTGGACAGTATTCGCATATTCGATCCGGAAACACAGTTGAGCGAAAGAAAATTATTACAGGTAAACATCATTCCAAATGTGGAAACACAATTTGAAACCGGTGAGAAAGTTTCGCTGATTGAATTTCTGCCTGAGAATACAGTTGTGTGGATGGAAGACTGGGAATTCATCAAAGAAAAAATAGAAGATGAGACCGATGGCGTTTCACTTTTTACATTTAAAGAAATAGATGAAAATGCCACAGATAATTTATTTGTAAAAGAATTGAATGCAGATGATTTTGTTGATGCAAATTTTTTAGAAGAAGAAATAAGGGAGCGTCACATTATTGAGATTGGGAAGAAGGCAAGTTTTAGAGTACAAACAACGGACAACGGACGACAGAAAAAAGACAACGGACCACAAAGAATAGCCGAGGTAGTTACAGACCCAAGTGGTCTGTCGTCTGCGGTCAGTGGTCTATTCAATTTCTCCACCAAACCCCAGCCATCCTTTAACCGCCAGTTTGACCTCCTTATAAAAAATCTTCAGGAGTTTGAAAAGAAAGATTACAACATTTTTATTTTTGCCGATAATGCAAAACAGCTGGAAAGGCTGCATATTATATTCACTGATCTAAAGGCAGAAATACAATTAACGCCCATACCATTTTCTATTAACGAAGGTTTTATAGATGATGATTTAAAACTCGTTTGTTATACTGATCATCAGATATTTCAACGCTACCATAAATACAAAGTAAAACAGGCTTTCAGCAAAAACAAAGCACTTACTTTAAAAACTTTACGAGAGCTGCAGCCAGGTGATTATGTCAGTCATATTGATCATGGAGTAGGCGTGTACAGCGGCTTACAGAAGATTGATGCTAATGGAAAAATGCAGGAAGCCGTGCGTATTCAATACAAGGACGGAGATTTATTGTATGTAAATATTTCTTCTCTCCATAAAATAAGTAAGTACAGCGGCAAGGAAGGAAGCATACCCAAAATGAACAAACTGGGTAGCGATGTGTGGGCAAAATTAAAAGACAAAACAAAGAAGCAGGTAAAAGATATTGCTACAGATTTAATAAAATTATACGCTCAGCGAAAAAGCTTAGAAGGGTTTGCTCACAGTCCGGATAATTACATGCAAACAGAATTGGAAGCGAGCTTTATTTATGAAGACACGCCGGACCAGGCCAAGGCAAGTGAAGATGTAAAAAGAGATATGGAAAAGCCCATCCCGATGGACAGATTGGTTTGTGGCGATGTTGGTTTTGGTAAAACAGAAATAGCCATTCGTGCCGCTTTTAAAACAGTATGTGACGGAAAGCAGGCGGCGATTTTAGTGCCTACAACTATATTAGCTTATCAGCATTTTAAAACAATTACTGAGCGGTTAAAGGAATTTCCGGTAACGGTCGATTTTATAAACCGTTTTAAAACTGCCAAGCAAAAAAAGGAAACATTTGTTAAGCTTGCAGAAGGGAAAATAGATATTATTATTGGCACACATTCGTTGCTGGGTAAAGATGTAAAGTTTAAAAACTTAGGCATCATGATCATTGATGAAGAGCAGAAATTTGGTGTTACAGCAAAAGAGAAATTAAAAACTTTAAGAACGACTGTTGATTCGCTTACACTTACGGCAACGCCCATTCCACGAACGTTACAGTTTAGTTTAATGGGTGCAAGAGATCTAAGTATTATAAACACTGCTCCGCCAAACAGGCAACCAATACAAACCGAAGTAGCCGTATTTAATGAAGATGCAATTAGAGATATAATTTATTATGAAGTAGAAAGAGGCGGGCAGGTTTTCTTTATCCACAATCGTGTAAAAGACCTTGCACAAATGAAGGGTTTGATACAGGGTTTATGTCCTGATGTGAGCATCGCATTTGCACATGGGCAAATGGATGGCGACCAGTTGGAAGATACTATTTTGGACTTT
>JBBRPX010000154.1:0-8882 GCA_038227505.1 Chitinophagales bacterium | reverse complement strand
ATGATGCGTTCTTGAATATTTATCGATGCTACTTTTATGCCAGTATAATATAAAGTATAAAATCTTTGAACGGTTAGGTTTGTTTAATATTTGCACATATTTACTTTATCGTTAGTTAATTAATACACCTGCCTGCACATTATGTAATGTGTGAAGAGTGGTGTTTAATCCCGCTATTGCGGACTTTCCTGTTAAATAAATAGGAATGAATTTTGTCTAAATTCAGATACGAATTAAATCTTAATAAAGTATTAAAGTAATCATTATGCTATTAAATTGATTCATCAAAATTCTATAAATTAAAGTCATGTTGAAAAAAGTAAACCAATGATAAGTATCCTTATTCCTGCATACAACGAGGAGGACTTTATAGAAAATACCCTACGGCAACTTAATACGTTGAGGGATGAAGCAGATTTTGAAATTATAGTAAGCGATGGAGAAAGTACTGATAACACAGTGCAACAGGCAACACCTTATGCAACAATAATACACTCGCCAAAGGGCAAAGCAACACAACTTAACAATGCAGCTAATTATGCCAATGGCGATATTTTATTTTTTGTACATGCGGATATGTTCGTGCCACAAGGCGCTTTAAAGGCAATAGTAGAAAAAATTAACGAACAGGGTTTCGATGGTGGCGGGTTCAGTAATATTTTTTCTGACAATAATAAAAAAATAAAGATGTTGGGCAGAATAATGAATTTGCGATTCTCCAATAAAACCCAGGCAGAGAGAAAAATTTTCTATGGCGATAACGGCATTTTTGTAAATAAAAAAGTATTTAAAAAAATTGGTGGATTTAAAGACGTGCCCATCATGGAAGATTATGATTTTTCAATCAGGATGCTTTCAAAATATAAAGTTTGCCTCATCAAGGAACCAAGGATAATTGTTGATGCCCGGAGACACATTCAGGATGGATTTGTAAAAACAAGAATAAAATGGATGGTAATTAAACGACTTTTTTTACTTGGCGTTTCACCAAAATGGCTCAATGATTGGTATAAAGATATTAGGTAAAACAAGGCCATGATAATTATGAAAGCATGATTGCAAAATAAGTCACAGCGTGTAGGTTAACTATAAACGACCAGATATCAAGAATTGAAGTTAGATACGTTCATTAAAAATTGGATAATTACCGGCGTTGAATTTTTCGGTTATTTTTTATTTAAAAATCTCGTTCTATATGAGTCCTGTTACTTTTACCTGCAATCTTATTAAATCAAAACCTTCTCAATTTCCTCATTTTTGGGAGCACTGCATTGGGAGTGGCCATGCAACATTAGCATTAAGGGCAGATTGGCAGCAACAACTTACCCGTTGCAAAAAGGAATTGGGGTTCCGGCATGTGCGTTTTCATGGCATCCTCTCAGATGATATGGGTACGCTGGTTATCCAAGATGATGAGATGATTTTTTCCTTTTTTAATGCCGACCAAATTTGCGACTTTTTACGCTCTATTGACCTGCGGCCTTTTATAGAATTTTCTTTTATGCCCCTCGCTTTGTCGAGCGGAAGTGAAACAGTATTTAATTATAAGGGGAAATATTACGCCACCAAAAAATTATGCTGAATGGGGGAACTTAATCTTTACGTTGGTTGAGCACTGGAAAGAAAGATACGGAGCAGCCGAACTAAAAGAATGGTTTTTTGAAATATGGAATGAGCCCAACCTAAAAACATTTTGGACCGGGAGCCAGGCAGATTATTTTAAACTTTACCAGGTTTCTGCAAAGGCTATAAAAAAAGTACACCCTAATTTAAAAGTAGGCGGACCTTCCACAGCTAAAAATGCATGGATAACCCCATTCATAAATTTTTGCAAGAAAAACAAAGTGCTGCTTGATTTTATTTCCACACATCATTATCCTACAGATGCTTTTGGCAAGCCGGGCGATGACACTATTGTACAGTTTGCAAAAAGTAAACGAAGCATTCTGCAAACGGATGTAAAAAAAACGAAAAAGCTGGCAGGTAAACTGCCGGTTTATTATACAGAGTGGAGCACATCCTCCAATCCTTTTGATGAATTGCACGACCAGGCTTATGCTGCAGCTTACATTACCAAAACAATTATGGAGGCAAAAGAATACGTGGAAGGCTACAGCTATTGGACGTTTTCAGATATTTTTGAAGAAAACTATTTTTCATCCATACCTTTTCATGGCGGTTTTGGGTTATTAAATATTTATGGAATTCCAAAACCTGCATACCGAGCTTATCAGTTACTGCATAACCTGGGCGACAAAATCTTTAAAGTAACCGGGGGACATCAGTCAATAGACATTTGGATAATAAAGAAAACTACTTCCATACAAATATTGTTAACCAATTCTATTTTACCTACCCACCCGCAGAAAACAGAATTTGTACATATTGTTTTGCAAATGGAAGAAAAAGTGGTCAACTCTTTTGTGGAACGGATTGATGAAACCCATGCTAATGCTACAAATGCGTGGATCCATATGGGAAGCCCCGGTTCACTCTCACCAGCACAGGTGGTCTTATTGGAAAAGTCATCTTCTTTAATTAAAGAACCATTTAGTATTAAGTCCCAAGGCAAAACGGTATCAATCAATATTGACATCCCTCCTCAGGGTATTGCGTGTATCACATTTGAAACGAATTAAATAACTGCTATCAATTTTATACAAATGAAAAACCAGATCACTTCATGAAAAAAACACCTAAAGCTGTAAATATCACGGATGAGGAATTGCTTGATAATATATTGCGTGAATCTTTCCCTTATTTTCTAAACTAAATAAATTCCCAAAACGGTTTAATAGCAGATAAAAATGAACCCGGCTCAGCCTCCAGTATTGCAGTTACAGGTTTAGGCATCGGCTGTTATATTGTTGGTATAGAAAACGGTTTGCTTTCAAGGAAAGAAGGTATTACCAAGGTGCTTACTATATTGCGATTTTTTTACTCAGGCCACCAGGGGGAAGAAACAGATGCAATGGGATACAAGGGATTCTTTTATCATTTTCTTGATATGAAAACCGGTCGCAGAGCATTGGAATCGGAATTGTCAACCATTGATACAGCATTTTTTATAGCCGGTGTTCTTGCAGCTGCAAATTATTTTACCCGAACAACCAGGAACGAAACTGAAATAAGATCTCTAGCTGAAAAATTATACACAAGAGTTGAGTGGGATTGGGCTTTGAATGGCACAAATACTATAAGCCATGGATGGATGCCCGAGTCAGGGTTTTTAAAACCGCATTGGAATTGCGAATATTCTGAAGCACTGGTATTGTATATACTGGCACTGGGATCTCCTACTTTTCCTGTTCCTAAAAAAGGATACAAAGAATGGACATCAACTTTCGAATGTAAGACAGCTTACGACATTGAATACATTTACGCCGGCCCTTTGTTCATACACCAGCTTTCGCATATATGGATCGACTTTAGAAATATTTACGATGACGCCAATAGAAAATATGGCTTTGATTATTTTGAAAACAGCCGCCGTGCTACCCATGTACACAAAGCGTACGCCGTGGAAAATAAAAATAAATTTGAAGGCTACGGAGATGATTGTTGGGGCATAACTGCAAGTGATGGTCCTGGGCCGGATACTATTGTTATTGATGGTAAAGAAAGAGTATTTCACCATTATATTGCCAGGGGAGCACCTTTTGGGCCGGATGATGGAACTGTAGCGCCGTGGGCATCAGTTGCTTCTTTGCCATTTGCTCCTGAAATTGTATTAAATGTTTCAAGAGATACTAAACACCGGCTTAAAGAAGAAAGTTCCGGTACAAAGGGACTTGTAGCCAGCTTTAACCCTACTTATAAAGGTAAATCTACAGGCAAAATGGGATGGATATCACCGTGGTTATTCGGACTGAATCAAGGCCCCATTATTTTAATGATAGAAAATTATCGGTCCGGTTTAATATGGAGATTGATGAAGAAATGTATTTACATCCAGAATGGCTTAACAAAAGCCGGTTTTAAAGGTGGCTGGCTCGATGACATTTAGCCTCTGTGCGGTTCGATGGCAATTTACAAACCAGGAACTTTCTCTGGAATATTAAAAAACCAACATAAATAAAAATGCAAAAACCTAACAAAAGATTAATTAACCAAACCGCCATTGTAACCGGCGCTAATTCGGGCATTGGGCTTGCTGTAGCTCAGGGGCTTGGCCGAGACGGAGCAAATATAGTTGTCAATTATGTTTCTAACCCTGAAAGCGTTGAAGAACTGGCTCATACAATCAGCATTGACAATACCTGTGGCGATGCTATTGCCATTAAATGTGATGTGAGTAAGGAAGACCAGGTGATTGAAATGTACAAACAAACCATCAGTCATTTTGGAACAGTAGATATTTGTGTGGCTAATGCAGGTCTGCACAAAGATGCACCCTTGCATGAAATGACTTTGGCACAATGGCAACTTGTAATAGATGTAAATCTTACCGGGCAGTTTCTTTGTGCAAGAGAAGCCATCAAAGAATTTATACGGCGTGGCCCCAGGCCCGAAGTTTCAAAAGCTTTGGGAAAAATAATTCACATGAGTTCGGTACACGAAGTAATTCCCTGGGCAGGTCATGCAAACTATGCTGCATCAAAAGGCGCCATTGTTATGCTTATGAAAACCATCGCACAGGAATACGGATCGCTAAAAATACGGGCCAACAGTATTGCTCCCGGCGCTATTCAAACACCCATTAACCGCAGTGCCTGGGAAACACCGGAAGCTTTGGAGAATTTGAACAAACTCATACCGTATAAAAGAATCGGGCAGCCCGAAGATATTGCAGCGACGGCGGTTTGGCTTGCATCAGACGAATCGGATTATGTAAATGGTACTACGCTGTTTATTGATGGAGCAATGACCTGTTATCCCGGTTTTGCAACCGGAGGATAATTTTGGACCAGGTATTGATATTTCTTTTATGGATATTTGAAGTTTATCCTGATTGCAATTGAAAAACCCTTTTTTAAAGTTGTTCAACATGCAGCAAAACAGTTAAACCTGAAAATAAATAATTTATGAACCAACAAAAATTCCACAGCATAATCGGTTACAGTAAAAGCGTCGGCACATAACCGTCAACGTTAAAAATTTGCACAAAAAATATTTTTTTTCGAACCGGACAGTTATTTAAAATAAAAACCCAGGTGTACCATGTAGCTTCTTCATTTGAAAATATAATTTGCAAAAAGATGAATGCAGACCAGAGATTGTGATGGTAAAAAATCATACTTCAATAAACAAAAAAATAATTCATAACCAATAAATTAAACAACCATGGATCTAAAAATTAAAGGCAAAACAGCTGTTATTACCGGTGGTGATTCGGGTATGGGCCTCGCAACCGCAAAATTACTCGCAAAAGAAGGCGTAAATATTGTTTTGAGCGACACAAAAGATGATAAACTGAAGCAGGCGGTGGAAGAAGTTAGAGAGCATGCAGCAGATGCAGAAGTTTTATCATTTAAGGCAGACTTAACAAAAAACGATGAAGTAAAATTGTTGGCTGCTGAAACAAAAAGCAGGTTTGGTGGCGCTGATATTCTGGTGAATTGTGCAGGCATCCGGGGTGCCGCAGGAGATTTTATGACGCTTACAGATGAAGATTGGTTTAAGTCTATTGATGTTGATCTGATGGGTGCAGTAAGACTTTGCAGAGCTTTTTTGCCACAGATACTGGAAAAAAAATGGGGACGAATTGTGTTGATTGCCTCAGAAAACGCTTTTCAGCCATACGTGGAAGAAAGCCCATACAATGCGTGTAAAGCAGGTATCATTAACCTTTCAAAATGTTTATCAAGAGCATACTCAAGGGAAGGACTCATGATTAATTGTGTTTCTCCTGCTTTTGTTGCTTCTCCAATGACCGATGCCATGATGGAGGAACTGGCTGAAAAGAGAGATACATCTTTAGATGAGGCGGTAGAATGGTTTTTCAAAAATGAACGTCCCCACATAGCCAATAAACGAAGAGGAAAAGTTGAAGAAGTAGCTGCTGTTATAGCATTCTTGTGTTCCGAACATGCGAGTTACGTTAACGGCAGCAACTACCGTGTTGATGGAGGATCTGTAGAATCAGCCTTTGGATAAAATTTTCACTCTCAGCAGATTTTTTCTACACTTAAAGACTAAAGAATTTATTTTTATGAAAGATAACGGCAATGTAAAACAGTGGGGTAGCAAAGGAGAAACATTGGTTTTTCTTCATTATTTCGGCGGTGCTGCTGTAAGCTGGCAGTGGGTAGCTGAGTTACTTTCTGATTCGTTTCGATGCATTGCAATAAACCTCCCGGGCTTCGGTAATGCTGCGCCTATGGAGCAACCATCCATTAAAGGATTTGCTGCATTTGTTAAGCAGGAACTTCAAAAATTAAATGTAGAAACGTATACATTGATCGGTCATTCCATGGGCGGTAAAATAGCCATGCAACTTGCTGCAATTGCACAAGCTGAATCTGTGAAAGCGTTGATTTTAATTGCCCCTTCTCCACCCACTGTTGAGAACATGCCTGCAGAAGAAAAAAAACGGATGTTGAATCATCCCAATAAAGAGGAAGCAGAGAAAACAGCGAAAAGGGGAACAATAAAATCGTTAACGGATGAGCAGTATAAGTTGGCGGTAGAAACACAGCTCATTATTGATCATAATACCTGGCGGTGGTGGTTGGTAGAAGGAATGAATCACTCCATTGCAGATCAGGTTAAAAAAATAAAGATACCCATTACAATTCTTGCTTCTGAAGATGACCCTGCGATCACTTACGATCAAATTCAGAAAGAAGTGGTAGCAATTTTAAAAGGAGCAAAATTGGTTACCACAAAAGATGTTGGACATCTTATTCCGATGGAATCTCCAGAATGGGTGGCTGATCAGATCAGACATGCGGCGCTAAAAAAAGTCCCATCATGATGCTTTCAAAATATAAAGTTTGCCTTGGTAAAGAACCAAGGATAATTGTTGATTCATAGAAACATGTAATGGATGGATTTGTAAAAAAAATGGACAGAAATTAAACGGCTTTCTTAGTTGGTATTTTGACCTAAATGGCTCAATGGTTGTTATAAAGAAATTAGATTAATCAAAGCCATTATAATTATAAAAATCATGATTGAAAAGATTTACGACATTATAGTAATTGGCTGCGGCTCGGGCGGGCTTAGTGTTGGCTTAACGATGAACAAAATTGGGTTTAATGTATTAATGGTTGAGAAGACAGATGAACATATTGGCGGAGAATGTTTGAATGATGGTTGTGTACCAAGCAAGGCTTTAATTCATGTATCACGCATTGCACACAATGCAAAAGAAGCCGCCAATTTTGGTATAACACAAACAGGAAAAATAGATATACAAAAAGCTATTAAGTATGTGTACGATAAACAAAATATAATACGTGTACACGAAAATGCAACCTGGCTGCGGGAGCAAGGAATAGATGTGGCATTGGGAGTAGCGCACTTTACAGCCAAAGACGAAATTGAAGTTGATGGGCAAAAATACAAGGGGAAGAAAATTGTAATTGCTACAGGATCCAAAGCAAGGAAATTAAAAGTACCCGGAATTGAGCATGTAACTTACTACGACAATGAAAATATTTTTCATGTAAATGAATTACCTGCAAAACTAATTGTTGTTGGCAGTGGGCCAATAGGAATAGAAATTGGTCAGGCTATGAGCCGGCTTGGCAGCAAAGTGACGGTTGTAAGTACAGGTAATAAAATTCTTGAACATGATGATGAAGCAGTTTCTACTATTCTGTTGAAAAAATTAAAAGAAGAGGGGATTGATTTTTACTTTAATGCTTCAATAGAAAGTTTTTCATCTGCCAATGAAGCCATCGTTAAAATGAAAGATGGTAGTAAAAAAAGTATAGATCTGGATGCTGTGTTTGTAGGCATAGGGAGGATATTAGATTTAGAACCTTTGCAATTGCAGCAGGCAGGCATTGAGGTAAAAGATCATAAAATAGTAGTTGATGATTATTTGCGCACACAAAATAAAAATATTTATGTGTGTGGCGATGTTGCAGGATTTTTACAATTTTCCCATGAGGCTGAATTTCAAGCCCGAATTTTATTGAACAACTTCTTTTCTCCATTAAATAAAAAGCTCAACAACGACCATATATCGTGGGTAACATTTACAGATCCTGAAGTGGCAACGTTTGGCTTACATGAAAAGCAATTAAAAGAAAGGAATATAAATTACAAAAGGCTAGATCAGGATTTTAAAAAAGATGACAGGGCAATAACTGATAATTATCAATACAGCAACCTTGTACTTTTTATAAGCCAGGGCGGATTTCTCCATAAAGAAAAAATACTGGGGGGTACCATGGTAGCACCAAATGCGGGAGAACTTATACAGGAACTTGTTTTGGCAAATTCCAATGGGCTTTCCATCAATGCCATCTTCAATAAAATTTATCCATACCCTGTAGCAACACGCATTAATCAAAAAGCAATAGTTCAATACAAGCAACAGATGTTAACAGCGGGGTTAAAAAAACTTTTACGCTTTGCTTACAAATTATTTAGTTGAAGCGAGTAATTTTTAGTTTTTAGTCCCATTTGTTGTGTGCTTTATTTATCACTTTACGATACAAAACATTTTCAATTATGTGGGATGCTATAAAAGAATATTACAGCATGTTGGGAGAAAGATACAGTGTTAATCCCGTTGTATTTTTAGCCATACATGTGTTAGCCACACCACCCTTTCTATTTTGTATAGGTTGGCTGGTAAAAAATATAAAAAACCGAAAATCAATTCTAATACCCATTTCACTTACTGTTTTCTTTTTTAACGCTGCTAATATTTATTTGGTTTTTGCAGGTAAAAATATCCCCTTCTGGATTTACGGTATCATTGGTTT
>JBBRPX010000153.1:0-8974 GCA_038227505.1 Chitinophagales bacterium | reverse complement strand
TGGCAGTTAATATTCTTTTTTAAAAATTAAAGTTTATATAAGATATGGGTGAAAGAAAACTAACTGGCCTTACAGCTATTATAACCGGTGCAAACTCTGGCATTGGAGAAGGTGTTGCTATTGCATTAGGTGAAGCAGGCGCCAATATTGTTGTAAACTATGTTACAAACCCAGATGCTGCAAACTTGGTTGCAGAAAAAATAAAAGCTTACGGCAGTAATGCCATTGCTGTACTGGCAGATGTAAGTAAAGAAGACCAGGTAATAAATATGTTTAAACAATCTATTGACCATTTTGGAACGGTAGATATTTTAGTAAACAATGCAGGATTGAAAAGAGATGCGAGATTTCATGAAATGACTCTAGCCCAATGGCAACTCGTAATTGACATCAACCTAACTGGTCAGTTTTTATGTGCAAGAGAAGCCATTAAAGAGTTCTTACGAAGAGGTGTTATTACCGAACGTTCTATAGCATGTGGAAAAATTATTTGTATGAGTAGTGTACATGAATTGATACCATGGGGAGGACATGCAAACTATGCTACCAGCAAAGGTGGCATAAAGATGTTGATGCAAAGTCTTGCACAGGAATACGGGCGGGATAAAATAAGGGTAAATAGTATTTGCCCGGGTGCAATAAAAACACCGATAAACAAATCGGCATGGGATACACCTGACGCTTACGATAAATTAATGACCCTCATTCCTTACAACAGAATTGGAGTGCCTGAAGACATTGGCAAGTTAGCAGTTTTTTTAGCTAGCGATGAAAGTGATTATATAACAGGCGCAAGTATGTTTATAGATGGTGGTATGACAGTTTTTGAAGGTTTTGCTACAGGCGGATAATTTTATTTTATAAAGTTCTGACTTGCGTATCAGAAATTTTAAAAGCCAATACGCTAATTCAAAAAAAAATTTTAATGACCAAGATTTTTTAATAATATGAATCATCCAATAAAAAATACAGCAGAATATAAACGTCTTCAGCAAAATTCAACCAAAGAAATACCACTGGAAAAATGGGGTCCTTATTTAAGTGAAAGGCAATGGGGAACCGTAAGAGAAGATTACAGTAAAAACGGTGATGCCTGGAATTATTTTACACATGAACAATCTCGGAGCAGAGTATATCGTTGGGGTGAAGATGGCATTGCAGGCATAAGTGATATGCACCAAAATTTGTGTTTTGCCATTACTTTATGGAATGGGAAAGATGAAATTTTGAAAGAGCGATTATTTGGATTAACGAATGCAGAAGGCAACCATGGAGAAGATGTAAAAGAATTATATTATTATTTAGATAATACGCCTACTCATTCTTACATGGAATATTTATACAAGTATCCGCAGGCAGCTTTTCCTTACAAAGAATTAATTACTATAAACAACAACAGAAGCAAGGAAGAAGCAGAATACGAACTTTTGGATACTGGCGTATTTAATGACAATAATTATTTTGACGTAAATATAAAATATGCAAAAAATAATGCAGAAGACATTTGTATTGAAATTGAGATAAATAATAAAGCAAATGAAGCAGCAGAAATTGTTTTGCTGCCCACTCTTTGGTTTCGCAACCGCTGGCAATTTGGCGATGATATTATAAAACCTGTAATAGAAAAAATACGGGATGAAAATGAGGTAAAAATTAGTAATGATCGGTTAGGCAACTATCACTTTTATTATACAGCTACCGCAGAAACTTTAATGACCGAAAATGAAACCAATACTGAAAAAATATTTGGTTACACCAATGCATTGCCATTTGTAAAAGATGCATTTCATACAGCTATTGTAGACAACGATACTGAGTTACATAAACAATTACAAAATAAAACTGCGGGCACAAAGTTTGCACCCACATATCGTTTAAAAATAAATGGTGAGCAATCCCATAAAATAATGTTACGGCTTTGCAATCATCAAGTGGAGCAACCTTTTAATGATAGTTTTATTGAAGTTTTTTTGACCCGGAAAAATGAGGCAAACGAATTTTATAAGGCTTTACTACCTGAAAATACGAGTGACGATATTGCAAATGTGCAAAGGCAGGCTTTAGCAGGATTATTATGGAGTAAACAATTTTACCAATACGATATTGAAAGATGGTTGGAAGGCGATATTAATAATATTGCCCCCCCTGAGCAAAGAAAATACGAGCGGAATTCAACATGGGAACATTTAAAAATTGCAGATGTACTGGCCATGCCGGATAAGTGGGAGTATCCATGGTTTGCTGCATGGGATTTATGTTTTCATTGTATACCCTTAGCAATGGTTGATCCTTCGTTTGCAAAAAACCAATTAATATTATTATGCAGGGAATGGTACATGAGCCCCGTAGGACAAATACCTGCCTACGAATGGAATTTTAGTGATGTGAACCCTCCCGTTCAGGCTTGGGCTGCCATGCAGGTTTACAATACAGAGAAAAAAATATTTGGCATTGCAGATATCCATTTTTTAAAACGGATCTTTCAAAAACTCATGCTCAATTTTACCTGGTGGGCAAACCGACAAGATAAAAATGAAAATAATATTTTTAGTGGTGGTTTTTTAGGGTTAGATAATATAGCTGTGATAGACCGGAGCAGCTTGCCAGCCGGCACTTCCCTAGAGCAAGTAGATGCCACGGCATGGATGGGCATGTATGCGCTAAACATGATGGACATAGCTTTAGAGATTTCGCAGCACGATACCAGTTTTGAAGATGTAGTTACAAAATTTTATGAACATTTTGTTTTAATAGCACAATCATTAAATCAACATTTATGGGATAGTGAAGACAATTTTTTTTACGACAGGTTGCATACTTCAAACGGTGATAGTAAATCTTTAAAAGTGCGCTCTATTGTCGGCATGAGCGTATTGTTCAACGCAGTAATAATTCGAAAGGAATATTTAGAAAATTTACCCGACTTTAAAAAGCGGATGGATTATATTAAAAATTACAATTTAAAAAACAATAAATTTTTACCTTCTGAGCAGGTATGCGAAAATGGACATACATTAATATCGCTGGTATCTAAAGAAAAGATAACCCAATTATTAAATGTGATGTTAGATGAGGAGGAATTTTTATCTGTAGGTGGTATCAGGGCTCTATCAAAAATTCACCGGCAGCACCCCTACTCGGTGGTATTAGAAAATGGTATACATACTATAAATTATTTGCCTGCCGAAAGTGATAACAGTATGTTTGGTGGCAACAGCAATTGGCGTGGTCCTGTCTGGATTCCGATGAATTATTTAATTATCCAAACCATATATCAGTTACATAATTTTTATGGCGACAATCTGCAACTTAATTATCCAACGGGTTCGGAAAACGTATTCAATTGCAAACAAATTGCCGATGCGCTTTCTAATACATTAATTTCTATTTTTTGTAAAGATGAAAATAACATTAGAAAAGTTATAAAAGAAGACAATTGGTTTTATAAAAAACCGGAAAATGATAAACTTATATTATTTTTTGAATATTACAATGGCGATACTGCCCAGGGTTTAGGTGCATCCCACCAAACAGGTTGGAGTAGTTTAATAGCAACATTAATTTCCAATAGCAATTCTACCAGATAAAGTACTCGCCTATACTTTTTGCCTTTTCAACGACTGGTTCTGCCTGTTTACTTTTACATAACATTGTGGTAACATGATGATTGAATTTTTGCACAAAATTAATCAGCATGAAACTACATTACTTATTTCTAATTCTTTTTACAGCGCTGGGTGTTACAAAAACTAACATCATTTATGCGCAGGAAACCACCTCAACTTTGAACGGTGTAATAACAGACAGCAAAAAAGATCCAATTGCAGGCGCTAGTATTGTTGTTAAACATGAGCCTACAGGTTTTAAAACGACTACACTAACAAACCAAAAAGGAATTTTTATTATTCCCAACCTTAAACCAGGCGGGCCGTACACAATTGTGGTAACTTATGTGGGTGCTGCCCCGCAAACTTTTGAAAACGTAAATCTAAGTTTAGGAAACAATCCTGAAATATATATATCCCTGGCTGCAGACTCCAAGAACCTGAATGAAGTAACGGTTGCTTCTGTGCGAAAGCAAATAAGTGGGTTAACGGTTGGCAAAGCCCAGTTAAATACGTTACCGACTATTGGTCGAAGTTTATCAGATTTTACAAGGCTTACGCCACAATCGAATAACAATTCTTTTGCCGGCAGTAATTTTCGATATAACAATCTTACGGTTGATGGTGCAATAAACAACGATGCAATTGGTTTCAGCAATTCTTTTGGAGGAGTAAGTGGTGGCGGACAATCAGGTGCAGCGGGTGGAGGTACGAGAACCAACCCTTACAGCTTAGATGTTATACAGGAAGTACAGGTGCAGCTATCACCCTATGATGTTAAACTGGGCAACTTTACCGGCGGCTCTGTAAATGCAGTAACAAAAAGCGGAACAAATGCAATTCATGGCTCGGTATATAGTTATGGCAGAAATCAAATGCTGGTGGGTAAAAGTGTAGATGGATTGAAAACTAAAATCGGCAATGATTTTCACGACTACCAATATGGCGCAACCATCAGCGGCCCTTTAGTAAAAAACAAAGCATTTTTTATTGTAAATCTCGAGCAAACACGGAGACAGGAACCAACTTTTTATAATGCAGGCGAGCCCGGTGCAGCCATAAGCCTTGCAGATGCCGCAGGTATTTATAATAACTTAAAAACTAAATATAATTATGATGCAGGTGCGTATGAGTCAGCATATAAAATTTTCACTAACAGCGATAAATTATTTACCCGTTTCGATTTTAATCTCAATGCTAAAAGCACATTAACACTTAGAGGAATTTTTACCAATGGGTGGGGTAATAATTTAGAGCGAACTTCTACCAATTTTCAATTTGGTTCTACCGACTTTACACAGTATACAAAAAATGTAAATCTTACTGCTGAATTAAAAACAAAACTTTCTTCAAACCTCACTAACCAGTTTAATGCCAGTTATATTAAAGTACATGAGTACCGTGATTTTCCTGGTGTACTTTCTCCTTTTATGGATATTGGTGGAGGCGCAGTATGGGCGGGCACCTGGCGTGAAGCTTCTATTTACAACATGAAGCAGCAAACAGTTGAATTAAGCGACAACCTCACTTTCGTAAAAGGAATCAACAAATTTACTTTTGGCACACACAACGAATTTTACAAATTAAATTATGGATTTATAAATTCCTGGAATGGACGTTGGGAATATTCTAATCTTAGTAATTTCCTTTCAGATAAGCCAAGTAGAATTCGTGGGGCTTATTCTTCTGACGCAAAATATCCAAATACTCGAGATGATCTTTATAATAATCCGCCAAACCCTTTTAATGTAAATCTTTTAAGTGCTTATGCACAAGATGAAATTGCCATAAACAGAAGGTTTAAAATTACACCGGGTTTAAGAATAGATTATTCAGGTTTGGGTAACCAAATTATTGTTGACAAAGATTTTGCTACTGCAAAAAATAATACATCAAACCCAACTTACAGTAATACTTCGTTTGATAACTTGAATAATAAATGGTTGGGTAAGGCCTCTCTATCTCCAAGATTAGGTTTTAACTGGAATGTAAAAGGAAATCAAAGTTTAATAATAAGAGGTGGTACCGGGATTTTTGTTGGCAGAATGCCATTTGCATGGCTGGGTTATGCTGAAACTCTATCAGGCGGTGTATATAATAACATTGATTTTAGACCATCAGCTACCAATACAATTGGCGGAAATACAGTAGTACCACTTGCCATTAATCCTTTATATTTAAAAGATACCATTAATGCACATGCACTAGCCAGTGCCAATGCTGCAACAACAAGAGAGGTAGATGTAATTGATAATAATTTTAAACTTCCAACTGTATGGCGTTCAAATATTGCTGCCGATATTAAATTTGGTAAGGGTTATAAATTAACATTAGATGCGTTGTACACCAAAACATTGTACGATGTAAAGTTTCAGCAGATAAACATTAAAGACAGCGTGCAATATTTCACTTCAGGACCAACACAAACTCCGGTTTATCTAGGCGGAAAATTAAACAGCCAATATTCTAATGTTTACTTGCTTAGTAACACAAGAGAGGGATATCGCTACAATTTAACTGCACAATTAAGCAACTCGTCTTCCAACAAAGTTGGCACACATCAATTAAATACTAACTGGAGTGTAGCCTATACTTATGGTAGAAGTAAAGATTTGAGCAATGGTATCCGTAATTCTTTTCAATCAAACTTTGAGGTAAATCCCGCAATCACACCAAACAATGCACAACTGGCAAATTCTAATTTTGATTTGCGAAATCGGTTTGTTGCCACATTCGGTAATGGCATGCAGTGGAATAAGACAAATACTACTTCATTGAGTTTCTTCTTCTCTGCACAAACGGGAAGTCCTTATACAGTGGTTTATACGGCAGGTGGTAACCCTTTCGGTAATTCAGCTAACGCTAACCTTCCATATATACCAAAAGACCAGAACGATATAAGGCTTGCAGATTACACTTTAAACGGGCAGATTTACACAGCTGCACAACAGTATACAGATTTAAATACACTCATTGAAAACGACAAATATTTAAAAACAAGAAGAGGACAATATGCCGAAAGAAATGGTTTGCATACACCCTGGAACCAGGAGCTGGATATGAAAATAATGCACGAATTTAAATTTGGAAAAGAAAACAGTAGGTCTTTACAAATAAGTTTAGATGTGTTTAATGTATTAAATCTATTAAACAATAGCTGGGGGCATGTTTATTTCGTTACGAATGTAAATAATTACACAGCCAACATATTTACATTTACTAAAGATGCAAATGGTTTAGCGCCTGCAAAACCTTCATCAGGGTATTTACCAACCTATAATTTTATAAAACCAACAGGTTTAAATAATAATTATTACACGGTAGATCCTTTTAACAGTCGCTTTCAGGCACAGTTTGGCATTAAATATAATTTTTAAAACAAACTACATCATTACAGTAATGGCTCCTTTTTGGAGCCATTACTTTTTGTGCTAACTACAGCTATAAAATAAAAAATATTCAACGATAGCTTTTGCCTTTTTAACGAGTACAACATTATTAACCAATCAGCGATGAAGAAATTTGCGCAATTATCAAATGAGTATACATGCAAAATCAGGTTATAAATAAAATTATTACAAGCACCTTCTTATTCATCTTAGTTTTTTCTCCACGGTTAATTTCGGCGCAGCAATTAACACCAGATACCTTGAGGCTTTCGTTACCCGAAGCTGAAAAAATATTCCTGCAAAAAAATCTTTCTCTGCTTGCTGCAAAATATAATATTGATGCAAACAAAGCGCTGATACAACAAGCAAAATTGTGGGACAATCCAATGCTAAACACCGATCAAAATATTTATGATGGGATGAAAGGTGACGGTAAATTTTTTGCACACAGTGCAAACCGAGGAACGTTTTATGTACAACTTACCCAACTAATACGCACAGCCGGCAAGCGAAACAAACTTGCACAATTAGCTACTGACAATACAACCATTGCATCAGAACAATTTGACGATGTGATGCGTAATCTTCGTTATATGTTGAGAAATGATTTGCTGGAAATAAATCATCAACTTAAAATAAAAAAGGTATTTGACGGCGAAATAACAGAATTAAAAACGCTTATTATTGGTTTAGATGCTGAGTTAAAAGCTGGTAACATCGCACTAAAAGATAATTTGCGACTGAAAGCATTGTTGTTTAGTTTACAAAATGAATTGGTAAATGTAGAAACAGTTATACTGCCTATTCAGGCAGAAATAAAACTATTATTACAACAGGAGGGTAGCAGTTTTGTATCACCGGAATTAAGCTACAAATTTGGTGATCTCACCACATCCAATATCCCAACGGTAGATAGTTTAATAAAAATTGCATTACAAAACAGACCCGATGCAAAACTTGCAAAAACGGCTACAGACTTTCAGAACAACAATTTAATTTACCAAAAGTCATTAGCAAAACCCGATGTAACTGTTGGTACAGAGTTCGACCAACGAAGTAGCTATAATCCAAACTATATTGGTCTTTCTGTTTCTGTCCCGCTCAACATCTTCAATAAAAACCAAGGCAATATTAAAGCAGCCCAAATAAATATTAAACAGCAAGAAACAATAGCCGACCTGCAATACACTAAAATAAAAAGCGATGTAAATGCTGCTGCATCAAAATTTTACTATTTAAAACAAGTTAACAATTTAGATCAGTTAGATTTTTCTAGAAAATATGATGACCTCTTTCAAAATATGCTAAAAAGCTATAAGGGAAGACAAATAAACCTATTGGAATTTATAGATTTTGTAGATGCTTATAAAGATACCAAACTGAAGTTGGTAGAACAGCACAATAATCTTGTAAAATCTATAGAAGATATTAATTATGCTACCAACAGCGAAATTTTAAAAATACAATAATGTCAAAATACATGACAGCACTTTTCCTTAGTGAAAAGGTTACTCTTCTATAGTAACTACAATAATTAACTAGAAACTACAATAAGATAAAACAATGAAAACTTTGAAGAAATATTTAGCGGTAATATTAATAACAACAACTTTTTTTAGTTGTAAAGAAAAAAAAGTAGAACAGCCGGTAGATGAAAGAATTTGTGTTTCTGATTCTATGGCGAAAATGATTTCTATAGACTCTGCATTAATTAGCAATATTGCCAGCGAGCTTAAACTTAGTGGGACTGTTAGTTTTGATGATAAAAAGGTTTCTAAGGTTTATCCGTTTAGTAGTGGTCAGGTTTTGCAGGTAAATGTTTCAGTAGGCGATAGAGTAAGCAAAGGACAAATACTTGCAGTGATAAAAAGTGCAGACGTATCCGGTAATTACAGCGATTTATCTACTGCAGGAAACGATATGGCTATTGCAAAAAAGCAAATGGAAAACCAGCAATCGTTGTATAAAAACGGAATAGCC
>JBBRPX010000152.1:0-9007 GCA_038227505.1 Chitinophagales bacterium | reverse complement strand
TTTCTATTTTAGCATTATTGCAACAAAATGCAAGGATAACGGTGAAAGAAATTTCCGAAAAAATACACCTTAGCACAACACCTGTACACGAGCGAATAAAGCGGATGGAAAACGATGGTGTAATAAAACAATATGTGACACTTGTTGATCATAGCAAAGTAAAGCGTGGGTTGATGGTGATCTGTTATGTTTCGCTTAAAGCACACAGCAAAAATGCGGGAACAAAATTTATAAATGCAATAAACGAAATGAATGAAATTATTGAATGCTACAGCATTAGCGGTGAGTTTGATTTTATGTTGAAAGTGGTGGAGGAAAATATGGATTCGTATTATGACTTTCATGTAAATAAACTTAGCCAAATCGAAAATATAGGAAACGTGCAGAGTGTTTTTGTGATGGGGGTTATTAAGGATACGGTGCAGTTAGTTTATTGAGAGAGCAGCCCCTCCTAACCTCCCCGTAGGGGAGGGACATGAAGGAGATGGGTTGAGAAGATTTTACTGTTAAATTTTTTCTGCTATTGTGTATTGATTTATTTTAAAAAATTAACATCATTTGAGTAAAGTTTCTTTTACATTTAATGAAACATTTTTATGAAAAATTATATTTCTGCTGTTATAATAGGCATCACAGCAATAGTTTGTTTTTGGATTTTAGGAACGGCATATAAATACAAATTTAAAGCGGCAGAAACCATAAGTGTTACCGGGCTTGCAGAAAAAGATTTTGTTAGTGATCAAATTGTATGGACGGGTAATTATAGCCGTAAAATGCTGGATTTAAAAAGCGCCTATTCTTTGTTGAAAGAAGATGAAAGTAAAATTCGGGTTTATTTAAAAGAGAAAGGTGTGGTAGAAACTGAGATGGTTTTTTCTGCTATAAATATCGACAAGGAGTTTAACACAAAATATGATGGTGATGGAAAAGTTATTGGGAGTGAATTTAGCGGTTATAACCTAAAACAAAATGTAAACGTCGATTCAAAAAACATTGAGAAAGTCGAAAAAATTTCAAGAGAAGTGACGGAACTTATACAAAGTGGCATTGAGTTTAACTCATCTTCTCCCTCTTATTATTACACAAAATTATCTGAATTAAAATTGGATTTACTTGCCAAAGCGAGTGCTGATGCAAAGCAACGTGCTGAAACAATAGCTAAAAACAGTGGAAGTAATTTAGGGTCAATCAAAAAAGCGAATATGGGCATTTTTCAGATTACAGGTAAAAACAGTAACGAAGATTATAGTTATGGTGGTGCATTAAACACTTCATCTAAAAATAAAACCGCCAGTATTACAACAAGGATAGATTATGCAGTTGATTAGCATTTCTAATCTATATTTTAAAATATTTTTAAACGAATACCAATACTTATTAATTTCTTTTTTAAAGCTTTATTTTTATTAAATGAAAAAATTCATTCTTCTTTTATCTTTTACAATATCCTTTAGTATTTTTTCATTTGCCGCTGTAGATACTGTTTCTATTTATAGTAATGCGATGCATAAAAACATTAAAGCAGTAGTTATAAAACCCGATAGTTATAAAAAAGAAAAAGATTTTGCTGTGGTTTATTTGTTGCATGGAGCTTATGGTAACTACCAAAATTGGATAAAGAAAGTACCGGCGTTACAAAATTATGCTGACCTATACAAAATACTTATTGTATGCCCGGATGGCTTAAACAGTTGGTATTTCGATAGCCCTCTTGATAGCAGCTATAAGTTTGAAACACACGTGAGCACTGAAGTGCCCGTATACATTGATGCTAATTATAAAACAAAGAAAGACCGTAAGTACAGAGCTATTGCGGGTTTGAGCATGGGTGGTCATGGTGCATTGTTTATTGCATTCAGACATTCAGAAACTTTTGGGGCTTGTGGAAGTATGAGCGGAGCATTAAATGTAGAATCAATAAAAACCGGTTACGATGTTGCAAAACGCATAGGTGACCCTGATAGCAATAAAGTAATCTACCATGACTGGAGCGTATTAACTGTAATAGAAAAATATCCGAAAGATTCACTCGCCATTATTATTGATTGCGGTCTGCAGGATTTTGTTGTAGGAATGAGCATAGCCACACATGACAAAATGGTGAAACTAAAAATACCACACGATTATATCTTGCGCCCCGGGAAACACGATTGGTTTTACTGGGCAAATTCAGTGCAATATCAAATGTTGTTCTTTAATAATTTTTTTACAAAGGCGAGATGATTTTGACTGTTGAAATTGAGAAGGATAAAAACATGTCATGCTTTTTTACTTTCTAAAAGTGAGTCTATATGAGCTACCATAACATAATCATCCATGACATAACCATTGCCAATATCAATAACTTCTTCTTTCAAAATTTTAAAACCTTTGTTATCATAAAATATTTTTGAAGGATTGTATTTATTTACATTTAATTCCAGCAAAGTTGCACCGGCATTTTTACTTTGTGTGGTTACATATTTTAACAGGAAACTCCCAACACCTTTTGTGTGCAGATTGGTAAGTACATAAATTTTGTGCAGACGAAAAGTTTCAGGTTCATCTGCTGATTTGGCTGAATAAGAGGCAAACCCAATCGGTATATCTGCTTCGTATGCTATAATAAACTGATGGCCTTTTTGCATCTGACTTATTAATGCATCTGGAGTATAAATAAGATCCAGCATATACTGAAGTTGCTCCGCAGAAATAATTTCTCCATAACAAACAGGCCAAATAGTTTCGGCTAATTGCTGTATAATTTTTACATCGGATACAGATACTTTTCTAATCTCCATTATTTTAATATCAATTTTAAATCCGGTGCATACATTATCCTGCCTTGTGGATCTTTTACTGTAACTGCAAAAAAGAAAAATTCTTCACCAGGGTTAAGGCTTTCTCTAACTGCATTTAACCAGAGTTCAGGCAGGGGAGAGGCTTTAAAAAGCGAAGATTTTATGGAACTTGTTTTACTTGTCTTACCTGTATTTTCATCTTCTGTAGTAACAATCTTTTTATATAAAAACTGGTAAGATGAAATGCTGTACACAATGTTTTTTGCGTCCGTAACTTTTAAGGATAAACTAATAATGCTATCAGCCATTTGCGGGGATATATACATGGTATCTTTAAAACTGCCAAGTGATGTGGTAAGTTTAGGGGCTTTAAATTTTACAAAAGTGGTAGGTTTTGTAGATTTGGGTTTTTGCGCAAAAGAAATTGTACAAGCTAAAAGTAGTAATGGTAAAAAAAGTTTTCTAAATAATTTCATTATACAATTTAAACAGAATTGTAGCAAAAAAAAACTGCATGAATTTTTTTAACATGTAGTTTTAAATAATCCTTGTTATTTAATTATTCTTTAAATATTCATTAAGCTGCAAAATCCTGTCTTCTGTAACTTGTTTAAGGCATGTAGCATAAATTAGTGGATAAATTGAACCACCTTCCTCGTCTGCTGCTGCTGATTTGCAATGCGCTTCTTTAAATTTTATCCATGTACGCTGGGCTTCAAACAATAAAGTTTTTTCTTTGGAGTCGGTAATTACCTTTTGTACTTTTTTATATAAAACGGTCATTTTTGTATCTGCTTTCTTATAATCTGCAAAGGCCTTCTGGTTCATTTCCATCTGCGTTTGTGCAAAACAAATAGCCGAAATAAAAAGTGAGACACTTGTTGTAATTATTTTCTTAATCATCTTTTATTATTATAATCCTTTTAAACTTTCTTCAAGTATTTTCATCTTTTCCTCCGCATCAGCTTTTTTCTTTTGCTCCAATGCCAATACTTCCGGCTTTGCATTTGCTACAAATTTTTCGTTGCCTAGTTTCTTTTCTACCGTAGTTAAAAACCCATTTAAATGTTGAAGTTCTTTTTCAAGATCTTCTTTTTGCCCCGCTACATTTAGTGGCTGTTCTGTTTCTATGTAAAATTTATCTTTACCAATAACAGTTGTAATTGTCCCTGCAATAGCATCTGTTACAAACGAAATAGATTCGCTGTTTATCTGCTTAGCTAAAATACTTTCTATGCTTTTATAAATATTAACTTCCGCTGTATCTATATGTACAGTTATTTTTTCTTTTGGCTTCATCTGGTTTTTATTACGGACATCTCTAAGGCCGCTGATCATGCTTTTCAGCAATGTACCTTCCTTTAATATTTGCTCATTTGCTGTTGTCGAATCAACGTTTATTTTCACACACAAATCATCGTTTCTTTCATCAAGCAAATGATAAATTTCTTCTGTAACAAAAGGCATAAAAGGATGTAGCAATTCCATTAGCGAAGTGAAGAAACCAACCGTTTTTTCATAAACTGCTTTTTCAATAGGTTGTTCAAAACCAGGTTTTACCCATTCTAAATACCAACTGCAGAAGTCATCCCATATTAAAGAGTAAATAACTTTTAAAGCCTCACTCAATTTAAATTGGTTTAGCATTTCGTTTACTTCATTTCGTACTTCTGCAAGTCTGTTTTCAAACCAGTTAATAGCAAAAGTTTGACCACCGACAACAGACGACAGACCACTTTGCACTCCGCCTGTCGTCTGTCGTCCGCTGTCTGTCGTCGGCTCTCTGCTTTCTGTGGTCTGTGGTCCGTCGTCCGTCGTCCGTCCCTCCCACATCTTTACCAACTTTAGCGCATTCCACATTTTATTATTAAAATTCCTCCCTTGTTCCAACGCACTTTCCTCAAACAAAATATCATTACCAGCCGGCGATGCAATCATAATTCCAAACCGTACTGCGTCTGCGCCATAGTGATCTATGAGACCAAGTAAATCGGGAGAGTTGCCCAATTGCTTACTCATTTTTCTACCCTGTTTATCCCTTACCATACCGGTAAAATAAACATCTTTAAAAGGTAATTGCTGTTTAAAAGCGTATCCTGCCATTACCATTCTTGCTACCCAAAAGAAAATAATATCCTGCCCTGTAACAAGCGTAGTTGTTGGGTAATAATAATTTATTTCTTCATTGTTCGGTTTGCTTATTCCTTTAAAAACTTCCATTGGCCATAGCCATGAGGAGAACCAGGTATCGAGGCAATCTTCATCTTGAAGCAGCCCCTCCTGACCTCCCCTGAGGGGAGGAACGGCGCCGTACTTTTTTATGTACTCTTTCTCTGCGTCAGCTTTATTTTCTGCTACTACAAAATTCCCATCTTCATCGTACCAAGCAGGTATTTGCTGACCCCACCAAAGCTGGCGGCTAATGCACCAGTCTTTAATATTATCCATCCAATGAGCGTAAGTATTTTTTGCTTTGTTTGGATGAAATTTTATTTTATCCTCTGATACTGCTTTTGCAATATCCGGGTTGCTGGCAATAAACTTTTTCATATCCATAAACCACTGCAACGAAAGCCTGCTTTCTATTACTGCGCCGGTTCTTTCACTTGTACCAACCTGACCTTTGTAATCTTCGGTTTTTTGTAATTGGTTTATTGCTGCAATATCTTCGGCAATTTTTTTGCGAAGCACAAATCTGTCCATTCCCACGTAACCATAAACTTGCTCGCTCGGGTCTTCTTCCATTAAATCTACTATGGTAAATTTTCCTTCCGCATCCAGCGTACTTAATGCTTTCAGATTATGTTTTTTACCAAGTTCGTTGTCATTTTTATCATGCGCCGGTGTAACTTTTAAAGCGCCGGTTCCAAAATCTACCGTCACATATTCATCCCCAATAATGGGTATTTTTCTGTTGATGATCGGCACAATAACTTCTTTGCCAATTAAAGATAAAAAGCGTTCGTCCGTAGGGTTTACACAAATCGCAACGTCGCCTAAAATTGTTTCAGGTCTTGTGGTGGCAACGGTTATGCCGCCCTCACTTCCATCTGCAAACGGATAAGTAACATAATATAATTTGCTGTCTACATCTTTAAAAATAACTTCTTCATCGCTCAATGCAGTTTTGCTTGCAGGGTCCCAGTTTACCATGCGCAAGCCTCTGTATATAATTCCATCATTGTACAGTTTTACAAATATTTCAATAACAGATTTATAATAATCAGGATCCATAGTAAATGCTGTACGATCCCAATCTAAACTGCAGCCCATTTTTTTTAACTGCTCCAAAATTATACCGCCGTATTTCTCTTTCCATTCCCATGCGTATGCTAAAAATTCTTCCCTGCTAAGCGATGATTTTGTAATGCCTCTTTCCCGTAACATGGCTACCACCTTTGCTTCTGTAGCAATAGAAGCATGGTCCGTACCCGGTACCCAACACGCATTTTTGCCCTGCATACGTGCACGGCGAATTAAAATATCCTGTATAGTATTATTCAAACAATGCCCCATGTGTAGCACACCGGTTACGTTGGGTGGCGGCATTACAATCGTGTAAGCTTCACGTGTGTCCGGAACGCTTTTAAAATATCCATTGTCCATCCAATGGCTATACCATTTTTTCTCTATTTCCTGCGGCTCAAAATTTTTAGTAAGTTCCATTCTTATAACACTTTTTTGTATGGCGGCGAAGGTACAAAAAACGCTTCGCTTTTTTATGTTGTTGGGGGTTGGCAAAGAAGCAGCAATGTCAACTTCGGTGGCGTCGCACATTTCATCTTCAATTATCTATATAACTTTAATTGTGCAATAGATATCGTTTTATAAAAAAATGATATGTTTGGTAAAATAATTTTATGGCAAACACTTATACACAGTTGTATATTCATTTGGTTTTTTCTCCTAAAAACAGACAAGCATTAATACAAAAAGAATGGAAAAATATTTGGAAAAATATATTTTCGGAATTGTGCAAAACAATAACCATAAGATGTTAGCCATTGTTGCTATGAGTGACCATATCCATATTTTTATTGGTTATAATGTAAACCAACTTATACCTGATTTAGTGGAGAATATTAAAACATCCAGCAACTCGTGGATTAAAGATAATAAGCTTTCAAAATTTAAATTTGACTGGCAAAAAGGGTATGGTGCATTTTCACATTCCCGTGCTCAGTTAGATACAGTTGTGAAGTATGTTTTAAACCAAGAACAACATCACAAAAAGAAAAGCTTTAGATCAGAATATTTAGAGATACTCGAAAAAAATGAAATTGAATTTAACAGAGAATATATTTTTGAGTTTTTTGATGATGTGCATTTATAATAATCTTTACGATCACATAAATAGAACAAATGTTGCGGTTCACTGCTCCTACAAACCCTTTCATAATTTCGTTCAAAAATGTTTCGGTGCGCTGCACCTATACAACCGAACATTGGTATCAATTTACGAATATAACGGTGCGCTGCACCTGAATATTCTCGTAATGATTTCCTAGAAATATTTCTGTGCGCTGCACCTTTAAAACATACAACTATCAATATCTACTACAAATTTAACGGTGCGCTGCACCTGTGAATAAATCCGCTAAAAGCAAACCTGACTGATGATTCTAAAATAGGAAATTTGCATAAAATTTGTTTTGACAATATTTACCAGGTGCAGCGCACCAAAACCATTGTAGCTTGAAATGAAAATAAATTCCCCCGAGGTGCAGCGCACCGAAACATTCCAATAATAAAATCGAAAGAATCAAATAGTTAACCCAGTTTAGTAATGAAAAAATGCTGAAGGGCTGCGGTGGACTGAGCGATGTATTGTATGTATGCATGCGCCAGCGGCGCTTATGCATACATACAATACGGCACAGCGAAGGAGACCGAACAAAAGATGAGAAAAGATATATTGTTTACAGCCCAAAATAAATAACCTCCAAACTAAATTAATTAGTAATTTGCAACTCATATATATTAAACCCAACAGCAAATAATTTGTACGCAATTGTAGATATTGAAACCACCGGTGGTAGCGCAGCAAGCAGTGCAATTACTGAGATTGCTATACATGTGCATGATGGTGAAAAAATAGTTCAACATTTTACTACACTTATAAATCCTGAAAGGCGGGTCCCCGATTTTATAACGGCACTCACGGGTATAAGCAATGCAATGGTGGCGAGTGCGCCAACATTTGATGAAGTGGCCGATAAAATTTTTGAGTTATTATCTGATAATATTTTCATTGCACACAATGTAAATTTTGATTATTCCTTTATACACTATCATTTAAAAAAGGCAGGTTATGAATTAAATGTAAAAAAACTTTGCACCGTTCGTCTTGCACGCAAAGCAATACCGGGCTTGCCATCTTACAGCTTGGGTAAACTTTGCCGGAGTTTAAATATTTTAATTGATGACCGACACAGAGCTGATGGCGATGCAAAAGCTACCGTAAAATTATTTGAAAAGATACTGGCAGCGGGTGGCATGGAGCATATTGATAATATGCTAAAGCGTTCTTCTTCGGAGCAATGGTTACCTGTGCATTTAGAAAAGAAGAAAATTGATAATTTACCACCGGTTGCCGGCGTATATTATTTTCATAACCACAATGGCAAAGTTATTTATGTGGGCAAGGCCATCAACATAAAGAAAAGGGTGGTGAGCCATTTTACACACAATGATGCCGGACACCGTAGACAAAACTTTCTAAGATTGGTAGCAGATATCAGTTTTAAAATTTGTGCCAATGAACTGCACGCACTTATTTTGGAAAGTACAGAAATAAGAAAATTATGGCCGCAATATAATTATGCCCAAAAGCAACCTGTGCAAAAGTATGCGCTGTATTCTTTTGAAGATAACCGTGGGTATTTGCGCCTTGCCATTGACAAGAAAAGAAAAAATTTGCCATCTCTTTATTGTTTTAATTTATTGCACGAAGGGCAGGTTTTACTCCGTAAAATGATGGCAGAATTTGAACTGAATGAAAAATTGTGTTATGCAGATAAAACGCCTTTTGCAGAAAGCGATTTGGAATTTACAGAGGAGCCATTATATTACAACGGAAGGGTTAAAAATGCCATATCTAGTTTACATGAGCAACTACCCACGTTTGCGTTGTTGGATGATGGTGTGGAGGCAAATAAAAATCTGTGTTTTTTAATTGAAAAAGGAAACTTTTGGGGTATGGGTTATATTTCTTCTACATTAAAACC
>JBBRPX010000151.1:0-9199 GCA_038227505.1 Chitinophagales bacterium | reverse complement strand
TCTATTGTTACATCGCTCCCTACTGGCGCTGAATTTGCCATGTTGGTATATTTTCTTATCCTACTACTATAGTCAGCAACAGTTGAATTAGAAGCATTTAAAAGTGCATCTTCTTCGCTAATTTGACCCTTTAAATTATCGACTTCTTTGGTTTTACCTGAATTGTTTTTACTTGACGTTATAGTGGATGATTTGGCGCTAATTTCCAATCGCAAATCATTTATTTGCCTTTGCAGAATTAGATCTTCTCCTCCTTTTTTAGCTAGTTCTGTTGTCAAATCATTTTTTTTGTTAATCAGGCGAATAACTTCATCGCTGCTGGATGCACCAACGGGTGAAGCTAATCCTGATTCCAAAGTATTTAATCTTTCAACCAAATATTTCTTCCTGTTTAAATGTTCATTTTGTTTACTTTTTTCTTCAGCAAGCCTTGTCTCAAGCTCTTTCACTGTTTCCATCGCACTTGTGCTAAGGCTTACCGGATCTATACTACCCTGCCTAACTTTTTGGTCGTATAAGAGTTTACCTAGACTATCAATTGTTCCCTGACGTGCAGTCACCATTGTTTTGATCCCTTCAGCACTTTCTTCGGTACGTTGGGAACTTAAATTTTTATAATAATCTAAAAATTCGTTACCCATTGCATTAACAACTAAGGCAGACAAATATGAATTTGATGACCAAAAAGTAATATTTAAATAATCGGTACGGCCAACTCTTTCTATTAAAAGACGGGACAGCATTGATTCATAATCGTAACCATATAAATCAAAATATTTAATTATATTTTGTTCTTTTTCTGTGTTTGAAGGAAGCAGTTGATGTTTTAGAACAGCCTGCTCTAGGGTCATAATAGCAGTATCTATATTAACAGCTTTATAAATTTCAGATTCTCTATCCTTTTTAGATAGTTGAACATATGCTTCTTGTGGTTTTTTCAAATCATGTAAAAGTAATTTGTACATGATTCGTGTAATAACTTTAGGCGATTTAAACGTTTCAATTACGTTATTAAATTTTACATCTGCAGTATAAATATCTATTCCGGAACTTCCATCTGCGAGTCTTACTTTTTCTGCAGTAAAACCAGTTGAGTATTGCGCCTGTGACTTATAAAGTTGTTTTTTATTAAGTAATAAAAAAAGTGCAACAACTGCGGATATTGCAGAAAGTATCAATATGTACCATTTTCTTCGTAATAAAACTTTAAAAAAATAAATTAAATCCATTAAAATAATTGCTTTTATAATAAACGCTAAGAATATTGAAAATAAGATGTGAAGTAGTTAAAAGAAGGATTGCACATGCACAACTTAATTTTTAGAATGATGGTAACGCATTCTTTTATGAAAATACTCTGAAAACCTTTTTGATTCTTTTAAAATTCTAACAATTAAAACTTTGGTAAAACTTCCGCTTTTTTTCAGCGTTCTAACGCCGGTCCACACCCTATTATTGTTTGACCGAATTTGTTTTATTTTTCCATACTTCATCAAATCGTAACACATTCGGCCATCTTCGCCATGAGTCTTATTCATATAAAAACCTTCTTTTAGCCCATATTCTTTTATAAAACCCATGCTCATTCCATAAGAGTTTAAAAAGGGGCGATTAATATGTCTTACTTCTACAATCCAATCTTTAAACATTTCTAAAATAGAAAGTTGCCAGCGTGCGTACCCTTCTTCGCCTATAAAAGAATAGCGTCCATATACACTTACTACACCATCAGTTCGCAAGCCATCTATCATTTTATCGACCCAGCAATCAGGATAAATACAATCAGAATCTCCCAATAAAATGTATTTACCTAAAGCATGCTCCATCCCCATTTGCCTACCGGGCCCCCAACCTTGTATTGGCTGAAAATAATTTTTTAAATGAAGTTTATCAAGTGTATCCTGTGTTTTATCTGTTGAATTATTATTTACTACAATAATTTCAATTGGAATTTTTGTTTTTAAATTTGATAGACTTCCAATAGTTTTTAAGATATCCACCTCTTCATTCCACGCAGATATAATGATACTTACCAAAGGTATTTTAGACTGTATTTTATCTAACCCATTATTAATTTCCTCAAACACCTTGTTTGGAATATCCTCAAAACTTCGAAACCGGTACTCGTATCGATGGATCCATTTGGGATTTTTAAAAATATTCATTAAATGAAATTAGAAGTAATTGCAATCCCAACCATAAATATTTTTTTAATTTAGGCTATAAAAAGAGCCTGACATTTATTAAACATCAGACTCTTAATTTTATGAGGCGCCTAGTTATATTTTATTAATTTCTCCGTTTTGCGAATTTTTCCATCTATTAAAACATTAAGTATATAAATTCCTGGTGCAATTGGTATCCCTTCCATCACTTTTGCTGTTATCTTATTTTGTCCTTTTACGCCATTCAATGTTTTACTTTTATAAATTAAGTTTCCATTTAAGTTGTACATAACTATTTCAATTGTTGATGACTTATTTATCGCCAACTCTATGTTAACCAAATTTGTAAATGGATTAGGATAAACTTTTATTTGCTCTTGTACATCATTTATAACAGGAACTATCTTTTTACTAATCGTATTTGTAGGAGGCAATACATCTGTAACAAGCGCATTATTATTTGCAGACCTGAATAATGCTGGAGGAACTTCAGTAGAAATTGTATTTACAACAGGCTCAGTTGTTAAATCATCAAAATATTCAATCGTGTACGCACCTGTAAAACTAAATGGTGAGCCTCCAGCAGTGCTAACATTTAAGTATAATTCGCCATCAGCACCAGAGGTAAGATTATCTAAGAACACCACTTTAGTATCATTAAAATAGCTATTCAATTCTACAGTTTTACCATTGCAACTGTAGTTTGCAGTTGTAAAATCATTGTTAGTGTTGCTTCCAAAACATCCAATTCTATATTTCTTTGTGATATCCAAATTTTGAAATTTAACTTGAGATGTTTGTCCTGCATCCGTCCAATAATTACTAACCATAACATTTGCTGGGAAAATACCATTTGCATTTATGCCCGCAAAACCTGCACCGTTAAATTCCTTTGTAATTACCATTTCAAAACCAGTATTTATAGATTCTGTATTGATTAAATTACTAAAAGTAGATCCCGGTGTTGAAGGTGAACTTGTGTTATTCCAAGGTAAAGATGCGACCTGTGCAATGTTTACATTTTGATTTACTAATATTATTTTTTGTGCAAGTATTGTGTTTGTAACATTACTAAAATTACTATTGATGTTACCATTAACAGATCGCAATTTATAAAAATACCTTGTGTTTTCTGTTAAACCAGTGTTCGTAAAGGTATTAACGTTAGCACCGGTAGTACCCGCAAGTATATAAGTACCATTTGCTGCTGTTGACCTCCAAATTTCAAACCCAGTTTCGTCATCACTTCTATCGCTCCATGTAAGCTTAATTTTATCTGTTTGCACAATAGGTTCAGAAATTAAATCAGATGGTTTAATCACAGTTTCTCCAACATTGTATTCCCTTATAACAATACCATTCAAACATAGATAAGCATTAGAAGCTGTTTTTGTTATGGCAACTTGAATGGAGCCAGATGAATTTGGTATTAGTCCATTTAGATTGGCTAATGCTGATGTATTGTATCTAGCATCTATTACTAGAGTTTGCGAGCCACTTTGAAATGTAACCAACTGATTTGCACCGGTGTTTATATTCGATAAGAAACCGATACTGTATTTTTTTGTAGGATTTAAACCATCAAATTGTATTGTATGAGTTCCAGAATTCTGATTATTAAAACTAGTTCGCATTACATTATCGGGGAAAACGCCTTTGTTATTTCCTGTTCTCATTCCTATAGCGATACCACCATTCCACTGGGTTAAAAATTTAAATGTAAAACCTGTGAGCGTGTTTGCATCGTCTTTAATATCGCCATAAGGATTATTTTTAAACGGATAACCAAGGTAATTATTCCATGGTGCAGGTTGTGGAGTTGCACCGTCTGGACCAAAATTTAAATAGGCGGACCTTACACTATTGTCTGTAACAGTTAAATTGAAAGATCTACTGATACTAGCACCCCCATTATCAGTAACTTTAAGTGTAATGCCTGCGTAATTTCCCAAATCATTTTCAGATGGACTAAAGGTAATTGTGCCTGATCCATTACCTGTCGTTGTAAATGTAGCAAAAGCAGGTAAGCCAGTAATCGTACTAGTTAAAACATCACCCAAATCATCCGTTGCAGTAAAGTTTAAGGCTACCGTGTTTGTTGCTTTTACATTTACATCTGCAATAGTTGATAGCAGTGGTGCTTTATTAGAAGACGTGACCATCACCGTATTCGAAAACTCAGAAGTGCCTATTGTATTGGCAGCTGCTATTTTATAATAATACGTAGTTGCACTTAAAACAGTATTATCTATATAGGTGATATCATTTGCATTAGATGCGGTGGGATTGAGAAGTGTAAAAGGTCCAGCGGTAGAAGTAGCCCTATAAATAAAATAACTACTTTCATTATAGGCAACATCCGTCCAATCTAATTTTATAGTTCCGTTTGATAATGACTGTCCTGATAAGTTAATTGGAGCTAAAGGCACAGTTCCGTCATCGAATGGTTTTTCTAAAACAATGGCATTTATTGCTCCATACGGAGCACCAACTGCTTTACTCAAATTCAATGTTATGTTGCCAGCTTCATCCGGTGATATCGCAGTAAATGTGACTGTATTTTGATTATTCTTATCTATATACAATGGCTTGGCGACATTATTAATTGTGTAAATAGTAGTTCCGTTATTTCCTAATCCGGTCCAGGCACTACTACCAAAAACTGTTACATTGTATTTTGCTCCAAGCGTAAGTCCTTTTAAATTTACGTTGACTGTTTCTGGTGCGCCATACACGCCAAAAAAGTAGTAATCTTTTATTACCGCATCAGGGTATATACCTGAATTATTTCCAGTTATTGCACCTTGATCCCCGGCATACCAACCTGTATTTAAAAAGCCGATTCCTACAGTTGTACTTGCGCCATTGCCATTTAAAAGACTATTTGTAGTTGTACCTGCAATATTATTCCAAGGCGAAGGTGCCGCTACACTTGGTCCTTTCATACTCATATACCATTTTTCTACTGGTGGCTCAAGGTTAGTTACTGTTAATATAAAAGATACTGCTTCGTTGGCACCTGCTCCATCGCTAACTATAGCTTTAATTTGATAAGTACCGGAATGTGCAAATCCTGGAGTTAACGCAATTACTGCCTGTCCATTGCCATTATCGGTTAAGTTAACAAAAGTGTTGTTAGAAGCAATTGCCCAAGTGAGGGTGCTGTTTCCATCCTGATCAGTTGCGCTTAAATTTATATTTGTCACACTGCTTTCAGCAACTGTTATGTTATTTAATGGCGTGATTACCGGTGTATAATTACCGTTTACCGTTAAATTAAAAGTAGCAGTATCTTTTCCTCCATTTCCGTCTGTTGTAACGGCTGATATCATATATAATCCAGTATCACTTATCAAAGGATTAAATTGAATAGTTCCTACACCGTTTGATATGTTTGTAAACACTGCATAGGCCGGTAATGGATTTAAAAATGAAAAAACCAATGGTTCCAAATCAGCATCTGTTGATGTTAAGGGTAAAGATTTTTGCGCATCATATCTCATGGTAAAGCTTGATACATCTGCAATTACAGGAAGATTATTACTGGTCCTAACAAGAAGATCATTGGTAAAAGCAGAATTTCCGCCTACCCCTTTTGTCCTTACTTTATAATAATAGTTGCTGTTGGAAAATAAATTGCTATCTACATAATTTTTAACAGCTCCCGACCCTCCAGGTATGGTAGCAAGTAATCTGTAATTATTTAAATCGGTTGCTGAACGGTATAACTCAAACAAAGTTTCATCATTTGAATTGTCATTAAATGCCAGAGAAATAGAAGTACTGGTTTTCGATGTTGCAACAAGATTAGTTGGAGGAGCAGGAATATTTGGAAGGGCAAAAGTTGTATCTGCCGGATAAGATTGCGTCATTAAAGCAAAAATACTTGTCGAATTTAATGGCTCTTTCTCAATTACAATTTCGTCCATTAAACCAGAATAGTTTGTAGAACTGGCAGAAGAGTTGAAAGCATTGGTGCTATTGGAAGCACCTATTCTAGATGCATTAGTTGAAGGACTTACGCTACTAAAACTTAGGCTCGTTTTTCCAACATTAACACCATTGATAAACAATTTAATAGTATCCACATTATAAACAAATGATACATGGTTCCATCCATTTAAAATCCAATTAGGATTAGCGGAAACACTGTTAACTACAATACTAAATCTTGCATTGCCACTTGCTATACCTGCTTGTAGTGAGCCGGCATTAAACCGCAAAGACATACCATTATCTGCTCCGCCAAAATCGAATATTATCTTATTTAAAGAAGCAACAGCCAACATTGTGGCATTAGGCTTTAACCATATGCCGATCGTTCTAGTACTATAAGCATTTGCAGGAAAAACATTACTTGTAGAAAATGGTAAATTAAGATATTGACTAGACCCGTTTAATGCAATTGAATGTGTACCCTCTTTTTTATCGGTGGCGTTAAAAACGGGTGAACTATTGCCCGTTAAATTTCTACTGTTTCCACTTTCGTCATTATAACTGTTGTTCAAAGTCCATTTTGCCTCCAAGATGCTCACAGTTTCAGATTGGCCGTACAGATTTATAGACCGTACTTTATACCAATATTTAGTATTAGGATCTAAACCTACAGAATCTACAAAGGTTGTTACGCCTGAAGCAGTAGTACCAATATTTAAAAAACTGCCAATCTCAGATGTAGAGCGTAATATCTCAAAACCAGTTTCGTTGGTACTTAAATCTGTCCAGCTTAAACTAATTTTATTGTAATCGGTAGCAGATGGATTTAGGTCAGCTGGTTTGGTCGGTAACAAATTGGCCGGAATAACGATATTGTCGCCAAATGCACTGTTCGGTATAACGGTTCTTGAATTAATTCCTGCCGCTGCACAAGTCCAGTAAACATTCATTGACAAACCCCCTCCTTGCTGAAAAAATGTCATCGCTATAGGGTAAATACCTGCATTTAAACTCATTGACCCACCCTTATATTGCCCGCCGTGTAACCCATCATTATTTACTAGCTCTGTTGCATTGTTACTATAATTGCTTATATATAATTTACTTCCATCATCAGAGTTTGTTTCAAAAGTATAAGTACCTGTCACAGGGATATTAATGAAACCTTCCCAAAGAAATCCAAAGTTTACGTCACGCAAACGAGGTGTTAAAGTAACGTTTGTAGAAATTCCTTTTAAAGTTGGACTCAAAGTAGCAAAATCAGGTAAACTATTCCAAGTTCCTTCGTAATATTTATAATTTAAACCTCTTAACCCCGCTGATGCTGTAACTTGATTACTCGCCGGAGATACATTACCAGATGCATCTATTGCTTTTACAAAAAAACTATATGTGCTAAGTGCTGTAAGACTGTTGACCGTAAAAAAAGTATTAGAAGTAACATAAGATTTTAGACCATTTACGTAAACTTCGTACTTTGACACACCTACATCATCCGATGAAGCATCCCAAGAAATAGAAACAGAACTTCTTGTTGTGCCTGACACAATTAAATTTCCAGGGGTTGAAGGAGATGTTTTGTCTGATTGTGTGGTAGCAAAAACCTCAGTGCTATTTGCTGACGCTGCAGTTAAATTAATAGCACGGATTAAATAGAAATATTTAATATTGGAAGATAAGCCTTGGTCCAAGTAGGATAGTACATCTGCTCCTGTTTTTGCAATCAAGGCATACCCGGTACTTGAAGTTTGGCTTCTATAAATTTCAAAAGCGGTTTCGTTGTAGGTTGGGCTTGGATTATTGTTCCAATTTAGTTGGATAGAATTATTAGAAATCGCAATAGCACCAACACTGCTAGCCGCATCTGGTTTATTTATACCGTTAGCAGATATTACGGTAAATGGTAAAGAAAAATTACTTCCACACCCAAATTGCTCTGTGACTTTTATTTTATAATCGCCAACAGGAGCATTATATGAGTAAGTTGAACTTACTAACGCATTATCTGAAACTCTTCTCCATTCATAAGTTGCATAAATATTTGGCACCAACAAAGGAGTAGTTGTACTTCCATCCGGCGCAGGTAATACATTACTCTTAAAACCATTTAATTGTATGGTTGGACTAACTGTTCCAGTATTCAATTTTACTACAACTGGTAAAGGTGACCACGGAGACCACCCGCTTGTAGCAGTTCTTTTAAAACGTCCACGGTAAGTTCCAAATTCAGATACCATCAAAATATTTGTCGTCTGACCGGCAATTGTTAACCCATCTTTATCCCATTCGTAAGCAAAAAAACCTGCTTGCAAACCAAGCTTTGTATTTATAGTTTCTCCTGCACAAAATTCGTTATGCTGAAAATATACTAACGGATTTGCTTTATGTTGGGCATTGATGTAAGGCCAATAACGCGGATCTGTCCAAAAAGCATTCCACGCTCCATGGCCTTGATCCGGGAAGAAGGCTTGCATTATATTTCCGCCTAAACTTTTGTAAGAATTAATTAAATCTGTTACTGTCGAAGGGTAAGGGGCAATATCCTGTCCACCATTTGCTACAAATATGGGTACAGTAATATGACTAGCAAACGCAGGCACACTTTCATATCTTGCAGCAGAAATTGGTTCAATTGCGCAAACAATCTTTGCGTTTTGTTGATCACCTAAAAAATCCCAAACAGCTTGACCTCCTGCAGATAAGCCGCCTACATGAATTCTATTCAAATCTAGCTTAACATATTTTGCCATTGAATCTGATAACTCTCGGAGCAAAGGAATGTACGCCTGTAAATAGCCTGATTGGCTTTGAGGATAAATCATAAATCCGTCGAATGTACCATCATCAATTTTCTGTGCATGATACTGACCACCATGCACTAAATGAAACTCATTATCCCATACGTTTCCAGGCTCACCCAATCCATGTAAAAAAATAATAGCAGGATAAACCTTGCCGTCAACTACGTTATGCGCATAAGTTTTAGGAAATTTAATTCTAAAAGCCATGCCTTTATAATAATAAGATTTGTACCCGTACGTAAAAGGATTCCAAGAAAGCCTGTTCGTATGCCCCCATTTACTTATTTTGTTATAAGT
>JBBRPX010000150.1:0-9264 GCA_038227505.1 Chitinophagales bacterium | reverse complement strand
TGTTACCCGCAGCAGCTTCAGTTATCATAAAACCGGCAAGATAATTCCAGGTTCCAATGCGGCTAATATTAACGATGACTTTTCCATTATTATCAGGCGAAATATTTAAAAATGTCGCATAATCATTTACATTACTATCAGTGGAAATTGTGTCGTAACGAGTACCTATTTGATAAACACTACCATTGCCTGTATTAGCTCTGGCTGCATAAAATTCAAAATTATATTTTTTTGAAGGTGAAAGTCCGCTTAAAGTTAGCGTACGAATACTTGTATTTGCTGAATTATACCTCAATACTTGCTGCGGGCATATTGTAACACTAGGCGCATAGCTAGCGCCATTATCTGAAATAAGACTCGACGCTGTGATTCCGGCATTCACGGTACTACTAATACCATCATCATAAGTAAACAAAGTACTTGTCAAACCTGCACTGAGGTTCCAATTGTTCCATTGGGTGTTATTAAAAGGGTTTGCTCCACCATAAACATTGACCTTTATTTTTTTATTTATTCCTATTTCGGCTAAAACCGTTATCTGTACAGTATCTTTTGCTGCAGCGCCTGCATTGTCTGTAACCGTCAACTCGTATTTGTAAATACCCGCAATTAGGCTGCCGGCATTTGCTGTAGCAACATTTGTATTGGTTAAAGTACCTGTTGCAGGCCCTGCTATTTTTAGCCATGCGTACGAGACTATTGTACCATCTGCGTCTGTACCACTTCCATTGAATGTTGTTGAATTTGTAGGCAATGTGATGTTGATATCTGCACCTGCGTTTGCAATGGGTAATTGATTATTTGATGTATTTACTGTTACCTGTACCGTATCTTTTGATGTACCACCTGCATTATCTGCAACCGTAAGCTCGAATTTGTAAATACCCGCAATTAGGCTGCCGGCATTTGCTGTAGCAACATTAGTATTGGTTAAAGTACCTGTTGCAGGCCCTGCTATTTTTAGCCATGCGTACGAAACTATTGTACCATCTGCATCTGTACCACTTCCATTTAATGTTGTTGAATTTGTTGGCAATGTGATGTTGATATCTGCACCTGCGTTTGCAATTGGCAATTGATTTATTAAAGCGCTTCTCAAACAAATTGAATCCCAAATTTTTTCTTGAACTATTCTGGTAAATAAAACATGGTGCCCTAAATTATTTAAATGAACACCATCACCTGCTGCATAAAAAGTATTTATCGTTCCGTCGGCGTTGGCTAACGACGTCCAAAAATCGACCGACTTATTTGTATAGGTTGCAATTATCCAATCTCTCAAATTCATTTGCAAAATATTTTCAGCCGGGCTCAGGCCATCTCTTGGCTGAGTAGTAGTAACCCACACAGGAACATTCTGTGCAGTTGCTGCCGCTACAATATTTGCAAAATTTGAATGAATAGTGTTTGTAGGAATTCCTCTTGCAACATCGTTCGATGGTAAATTTAAAATAATTGCATCGGGTTTAAGTGATAATGCTTTTGTAATGTTGCGAACAGTATCTACCGTAAATGGAGCTGGCACGATGGTTCCGGTGGGAGAAACATCATAAGATGTAAGCCCAAGGGTAGCGATATTTATCAACTGAACTTGCTGGTTTTGGATAAATAAGTATCCACCAAATTTTCTTGCCCATGAGCTGTCTATAGGAGTCGCTCCTGTTCCATAAGCAGTGGAAGAACCTACCACTACAATTTTATAATTTTTGTTACAATTTACTGCTACTTGCGGCGGCCATGGGGTACTCGACAAAGCATTTACTGTTATAGAAACCGAATCTTTTCCTACCAATCCGCCAATATCAGTAACTGCTAATTCAAACGAATAATTACCTGCTGCTAATCCTTTTAAAGTAGTGGCACAAAGGGTATCATTAACAATTTGATAATTTAATGAACCTGCTATTTTTCTCCATTTGTATTTTAAAATACCATTTTCAGGATCTGAAGATGTACAGCCTTTTAGAACCAATGAATCCGTTGGGAGTTGCAAAGAGGTGTCTGAGCCTGCTCTGGCAGTAGGAGGAAGGTTAATTGTACCGGCAACTGCATTTACAGTTAAAGAAACTGAATCCATTCCTACCAATCCACCAGTATCAGTTACTGCTAATTCAAAAGCATAATTACCTACTGTCAATCCCCTTAAAATTGTAGTACAAAGTGTATCATTTATGATTTGAAACGTAGATGGGCCTGAAATTTTTCTCCATTTATATTTCAAAACACCATTTTCCGGATCTGAAGAACTACAGCCTTTTAAAAGTAAAGAGTCAGTTGGTAATTGTATAATTGTATCTACGCCAGCCCTGGCAATCGGAGGTAAATTAGCATTCCCTCCCGTAGCATCAGCACCGTAATAAATATCTAAGACGTTTATACATGAGAAATCACTACCGGCTTTTGTCCTAATGTCAAAATCCATCTCTAGTTTTCCTGTAACAGTAAATACTGCAGCGTTGTTATAATTTGTATTACTTGTAGCATTGTAGGTTTTCCAAATATTATCATCGCTACGTTTTATTTCTGCACTCCTTGCAGCTGTTGTGTTGGTTCTGGAACCCCAGAATTTTATCGTATAGATTTTGTTTGTTTGTAATCCTTTTATGCGCCACTTACCGTTCGTGGCACTGCTGTGTATAAGTGCATGATCGGTTGATGCACTGGCGGGGTAGTCAGACACGATACCTGTTGTGTTGCCCGATCCCATACCAGGAGAACTGGCGCTGTTGTAGGTACCATCTACTCTATTTATGACTTCGATGCCAATACCCGAAAGCTGGTTATTAACGGTAAGTGCATTCGATATATTTACCCCAGCTCTTGCATCAGTCATGTTGTTCCATACATTTCCATTAATATTGGGGGAAGTGGTAATTGTTCCACCGAAATTTGCGTTTCCGCCCACATCAATAAGTACCCTTTGTAAAGCGCCTGATGGCAATGATGGATACACATTTACCAATAATGAGTCCTTGCTTACTAAACCTAAATTATCAGTAACAGAAAGTTCGAATTGATATACCCCCTGTGCCACATTTGAAACGAGTGGGCTGATGGCTGTTGAATCTGAAAAACTGTAACTACTCGGCCCATTTATTTTTTTCCATTTATAAGACACAATGATGCCATCGGGATCTGATGACGAAGAACCATCAAGTTGAATGTTGGAAGGTAAAACCACGCCTTGATCTTGCCCTGCTGCGGCAAATGGTGAAAGATTTATAGTATTCGTTCTTTGTGTGTAGCCCAACATCCATTCATAAATATTAATTCCGTTTGGCTTGTAAGTGGGCAAAGTAGCTAAACTCCAGCATTCATGTGCAATAACTGGATCATTGCTTAAAACAGGAAATTCTGTAAGCTTCGCCAATGGAGCCGGCGTAGGAACGTAGGCATTTATAAAATTTACCCAATCCCTTGAATATGCAACTGGTACAGTACCATCATTGGTATTGTGAAATGCCCACACGGGCAAATTGGATGCAGCAATTCTACCGGCCATGGTTTGTGTAGGTGAAAAAGCGCCACAGAATGGAATCATGGCGGCAATTTTATTGCTATTGCCAATACTTGTTCCGGCATATTCCCAAACGGCACCACCACCCGCACTTATTCCCATTAAGTAAACTCTTTTTGGATCCACCCTATAATTATTCATAGCGTAAGTCAAAATACCCGAAATATTAGCGCCTGAAGGCCAACCCATAAACTGGGGTGAGATTACTATAAAGGAAAATGAACTGTCACCCACAGTAAAACTTGCGGGAAAAGCTCCTTCACTTATCATTTTTGGTACACCCCATTGTAGCACTTTTGGCAGATCTGTAGCATTCCCTTGGCCTGTTTGACCTGCTCCATGTACCCAAATAATGAGCGGATAATTTCTTAAATCAGTCGAATAATTTACAGGTAAACTTTGGTAAAAACCTTTCGAATTACCGTTAGGAATTGTTTGTGAAAGATATACTGATGTTTGATTTTGCGAAAAACAAGCTAAACCAAAAAGCAAATTAGCTATAAACAAACTGACTTTTAATTTCATTAAGATATTTTGAATTGTATTAAAAAAGTAAATGTTCAATATTAAAGGTTTGAGGCTTTGCCAAAAAGATCTTAAATGTTTAATCTAAATAACAAAACTTACCCCATTTTTTTATATATCAATGAAGGTAATATATAAATTACTACACTGTTAAATATTTTATTATATCTCATGATTATTTGTTTATTTATAAATTATGGTGGCTCCAGAACAATTCGTTTTGATAAAATGAAATCTTAGTAAAAACACCTTTATTTAGTTTTTGTTTACATAAAGACTGTTATATTAAGACACATTTTACAGTGTAGAACAAAAGTTGAATTACATAAAAAAACGCAGAAATGACATTAGTTACTGTCAATAGAATTCTACAATATTTTTTTGATTAAGATTTTATATTTTTTTATTGTCATTATGTTAATGATAAGATACAGAAGCTTTAGGGACTGTGGCTTAAAAAAAATGAAATCCTTTTACAAATTATTACTTTAGGCATTTTCTGAGAAGCCGTTATTTTCAGGTCACCAGCTACATCACAACAGGCGGTAAAGTATTCTTTCAAGTTTCGTTATTCCATACATTCTTGCACCACTAATGCGTTTGTTTGGGATAGCTATGGGTAAAATAAAAATGAACTCATTATTTTCTTTTGGAATTTTTTTTGGTGGAGTAATGTTTACTGAAAATATATACTACCAATACCTGAAAGATCGTTACCGAACAATGACCAAGGTTCAGCATCTGCCACAAGAGAAAATTTTGTAAATATGAAAACTTTTATGGTTAATCATAGAGATTCTATCTATGTTTCCAAATCGCAATAGATTTTCTACAACTCAAAATCTTTTAGAAAATTTATATTCCTGCATTCACCTCTGAGGGTATTGAACAGCTTTTAGCTATGCAGAAAATTCAAATAAAAATGAAGTTAAAGCTATTTAATCAGCGAATTTACTCCAATGACCGCAGGGATACCATACAATTTGGAAAAGGGAGCGTTTACCCTTTGTCATATCGCCAGGGTGTTGGAATATTTAATAATGAAATTGGGATGTTTGAACAGAAAATTGTAAATAAAGTTTACTAGCTCGTTATGTTTAAACACTTGTAGAACCTCAATAATTTCTAACCATTTGGGGTTAGGAATTCATTAATGTATAACTATGTAAGAGTTGATCCCTTTCTTGCAGCACTCGGGAGCAGATACAAAAGGAATAAATGAATTTTAGTTAAAATAATAAACATCTTCTTCAAATCACCACTTTTTAATTAACTAAATTCAAATAAAAAAAGGTCTTCCTTTATGATTACGAAAAAGCTATCATGTGCCAATCGTTCCACGGATTTAAACTCACGCTTTAATTAGGCTTGAAACGAAGGTTCCTAACAAACAAATTCACGAACTGAAATTATTTCCTAGAAGGTCAATTATTATTCAGATAAGTTATGTGCAAAACATAATAAATATGATAAAAAACAAAATAACTAAGTCCATCTAAATTTATAAAACAATCCTTGCTTTATAATCTATTGTCGTTAGGCATTAAAAGTCCTGGAAAATTAATTATGAACAATAATTTTGTTTATACACTTAATTGTCTGGCAACGTGAATGCTATCTGAAAACAAGGTCAGATAAAAATTATCTTTTTCTAAAATATATTTCATCCCTGTTCTTTTGTTTTTTAATTTAAATATTAGTAATTAGAGCTTAATAATTTTGTAAGAAAGTTTGTCTTGTTTTGTCAAAAATTCTAAAAAATAGATGCCCTTTCTCAAATGCTGCAAATTAATTAATTGGTTGAACGTGTCATTTACATTTTGGCCTGATCGCCCAGATGTCCTCGAAACAATATTGCCAAGTTCGTCTGTTATCATAATTAGGTAGTCTTTTGCAAATTCTTTCGGAACTTGAACCGTTAAGAAATCTGTCACTGGATTTGGAAAAACTTTTAGCATTTTACGATCAAATGGTATTTCCAACAGATTCTTCACTTTTCTTTCTATAATTATTTCGCTCCCGACATTTTTTGCGAAAGTTGAGCTTGGAGCGGCAACTTCTGTTATCATGAAACCTGCAAGGTAGTTCCAAGTTCCTGTTCGGCTTATTGTTACTATAACTTTTCCATTGTTATCAGGAGAAATATTTAAAAATACTCCATAATCATTTACATTACCATCCGTAGAAATTGTGTCTTTAATATTGCCAATTTGATAAACCGAAGCATTTCCTGTGTTGGCTCTGCTTGCATAAAACTCTAAATTATACTTTTTTGAAGATGTTAAACCGCTGATGGTTAAAGTACGAATACTTGTATTCGCTGAGTTGTATCTAAGCACTTGTTGTGGACAAGCTGTAGCTGCTGCAGCATAAGTTGTTCCATTATCTGCAATAAGGCTGGAAGCGGTAATGCTTGCGTTGACGGTACTGATAGTCCCATCGTTATAATTAAAAATAGGACTATTTAAACTTGCATTTAAATTCCAATTATTCCATTGTATATTATTAAATGGATTTAGACCTCCATAGACATTAACTTTTATTTTCTTTACTTCTATGAGTTGTGATAAAACCAGAACCTGTACCGTATCTTTTGCTGTTGCTCCCTTGTTGTCGGTTACTTTTAATTCATATTGATAAACGCCCTCTACAAGTCCTGATAAGTTTGCTTGTGCACTTGTTGTATTGTTTAAAGTACCTGCAATTGGTCCTGCTATTTTTGTCCATGCATAAGCTGCAATTGTACCATCCGTATCTGTACCGCTGCCGTTTAAGGTTGTGGTGTTTACAGGAAGTGTCATTACAACATCACTGCCTGCATTGGCGGTTGGTGCTATATTGGGGATCGGTACTGCTGCGTTTACCGTTACCTGTACCGTATCTTTTGCTGTTGCTCCCTGGTTGTCGGTTACTTTTAGTTCATATTGATACACGCCCTGTCCAAGTCCTGATAAGTTTGTCTGCGCACCTGTTGCATTGGTAATGGTACCCGATGCAGGTCCTGCTATTTTGGTCCATGCATAAGCTGCAATGGTACCATCCGTATCTGTACCGCTGCCGTTTAAGGTTGCGGTGTTTACAGGAAGTGTGATGACAACATCACTGCCTGCATTGGCCGTTGGTGCGATATTGGGGATCGGTGTGGAAGTACAAGAAAGTATATTATTTACATTGATAAAACCTGCCGGTAATAGTAGATTTTGCGATTGCCAGTTAGATGGTGGTGGGCTTGGAAAACAAAAGTTGTTGTTATATACATTGGCTTGGTTAGCATTATTATTCGAATCCCAAAATCTTATTGCGCCAAGTACTCGAGGATTGTTAATCTGATTATCGTGGAGAATCATCTCTTGTTTTGGATTTGCTTCCACCCCGTTTAAATATGCTGATCCATAAATACTTTGTTCTCCTGTTGATGTATTGCCAACATCAGCTATTGTGTTATTGTAACATTGCATTGTACCGTATCCAAAAAACTGAATTCCATTTCCTTTTCCATTGGATACTGTGTTGTTGTAAACCTGGGTATTTGTATTACCGCCGCTTATTATTCCCGCTCGTTGCCCATCTATATCTTTTAATCCAAAGTTTGTAACTGTGTTACCAAAGATCAAGCAACCGTTTCTTGCATTTGATAATTGTATCCCGTCCCAACCTGTATTTGTAACGGTACAATTGGAAATAGTTACGCTGTCCTGCCTTTGCGGAATTAAACCTGAGTTGTATGGGTCTGCATCAGGTGCGGTATGACCAATATACATTCCCTCTCCTGCCACATCATGCACATAACAGTTATTGATTGTTATTTTTGTGGAAGTATAATTTGGATACTGCGTCCAAGGCTGTCCAACATACGGATCTTGCTTTCCATAAATTCCTACACCTCCGGGATTTGGACCGGCTTCAATTCTATCCATGGTAAAATGGTTAACCCTGCCAAATGCAAATGAGGTACTTTTAAAGCCGTATGTTAATCCGGCAGCCCCATTGCCAATAATTTTTACGTGATGTACATCTTTTCCAAAACGCATCGGGCCGTTTACATTTACTAAACCACCCATATTTCTTATTATGATATCCTTGCATGGATCACCACCAAAACTATCAATTTCTATAACAGAATAAGTGCCTGCCATTATATTTAAAGTATCTCCTCCTTTCCATCCTCTTGCACTTGCATTTGTAATATAAATTTCGTTGGGTGCAGTTGGATTTATGGTGTAAACTACAGGCGCATTTGTATTGCAGCCACCTGTTGGCAAAGCATTTACTGTTGTTGTTACAACACTGTTTGTTACTGCTCCTACATTATCTGTTGCTGCCAGTTGAAAAGTATATACGCCTTGTACTAATCCTGTAATAGTCGTGGATAAAGAATTTGGGTTAGTTATCGTTCCGCTTGCAGGGCCTGTGAGCTTACTCCAAAATGTAGAAGCTATTGTACCATCAGGATCAGAAGCTGTTCCGCTTAATGCTATGGTATTTAGAGGTAAAGTTATTGACTGTGCTAACCCCGCATTGGCGGTTGGCGCAATGTTAGAAGAAGGTGCAAGCGACTGCCGGGCCAACCATTGATATAAATTCTGATTTATTCCGTCTAACAAAAAAATACCAGGTTGCGTTCCCTGTCCACCATAAAACTGATTCCAGCAACAATGACCGCCGCCACCAAAATTCGTCTGTTGATATATGGCTGAGTTAGCTTTTGTAGCATTCATCCTGTTTACCCTTGTTGGTATGCCTCGGTTATCAAGTCGTTGTTCAAAACCCAATAACCTGCCACCTACATTTGCAAAATTGTCAAACAAATTTGGATATGGTGAATTGTCATCCGGAACCACCCCCTCCACTTCCACTACAGCTGCTATTTGAGAAGCATAGGTATATGGCCCCCCATAAGCATCGCCGGTAACAAAGGTTGTACTGCACCAACCTCCATGAGATAAACCTGTTAAATATAATTTGTTGTTGTTTACCCTGTATAAAGATTTTATAGTTTGTATTTTCTGATTAACAGCAATCTCGTTTGGATATGCAGCTGTTGGCTGAATGCTGATAACAATAAATTTTGTAGTGTCACCATTTACAAACACATTGCCATTCCAGCCCTGAGTAATAGAAGCACCGGGGCCATTGGAAATTAACGCTGCAGCATTGGTACCAACTTCGCCAAGACCGGGAAAGAAAATAATGGTTGGATAGCTGATCGTAGTGCTGTTATA
>JBBRPX010000149.1:0-9323 GCA_038227505.1 Chitinophagales bacterium | reverse complement strand
CCGTGAGCTACCGCTGGCAGCCATATGGTTCGTTGTCATTGGACATTAATTACAACCGAATCCGTCTGCCCGAAGGCTTTAATAAAGCAGATTTTTGGCTCGTAGGCCCGCGGCTGGATCTGACCTTTACCAAAGCCGTTTTCTTTACAACCTTTTTGCAGTACAACAATCAAAACAATAACATTAATATTAACTCCCGGTTTCAATGGCGCTTTAAGCCTGCCAGCGATTTCTTTTTGGTGTACACAGATAATTATTATGCGCAGGATGATCCTCTGCATGCCATACAATCTTTTGGGAAAAAGAACCGGGCACTTGTAGCCAAGCTAACGTACTGGTTTAATTTGTAGAGGTAATTGATTAAGCACACGTACGCAGTGCTGCGCTGGTAAACCGCATATCTGTAGCATCTAGAAGAAATACTTTAAGTGATGAAGGAATGTTGCGTGACTATGTGCACCGAAGTAGAGTTTTTTGATATTAGAAAATGAGTTAATATTCACGTAAATTTCCATTATAAAATAAATTCCTCTACATGAGAAAATTCCTACTCTTTGTTTCAATTCTGTCATCGCTTGCTGCAACAGCGCAAAAAGGCGCATCAGTAACTTTTGAAAAATGGTTAAGTTTAAAACAAGCAGGTTCACCCATTGTATCGCCGGACGGCAGATATACAGCATTTACACAAACTACAACCGATTGGACAAACAACATGTACGATGTTGAAATATGGTTGTCAAAAGATGGAGGCGAGCCTTTTCAACTTACAAGAACAAATACAAACACCAGCACACAGCCAAGGTTTACACCAGATAGCCGGTTTATTAGTTTTTTAGCGGACCGTGGCGATAAAACGCAGATTTACCTGATTTCTGTAATTGGCGGTGAAGCAATGCCCATCAGCAAAGATGATGATGGTGTTGGCAATTATGAATGGAGCCCAAACCAAAAGCAAATTGCCTATATAAAAGCAGAGCCAGACAGTGCCGAAGACAAGACTATCAAAGAACGCTATGGCGCTTTTAGTGTAGTGAATGAAACCTACAGGCAAAATCATTTATGGCTGCTAAACTTTAATTATGACTCGATTCTACTGGCAGGCCAACTTCCATGTTATAAAAATAAAAAAGATTCAACAGCAAAAACATGTGTGGCGTTGCCTACTGCAAAACGATTAACAAATGGTAATTTTACGGTTGGTTCTTTTTCATGGAATCCTGATGGAACAACAATAGCTTTTACAAAAGTTCGTGACCCATTGATTTCCTCAGATATATCTTCTGATATTGCTATTGTTGAGGTAGCCACAGCAACTTTAAAAACACTTGTAGCAAACCCATCAGTCGATGCTTTTGATGCATGGAGTCCGGATGGTAAACAATTTGTGTATCACAGTGCTGTTAATGATACGACTTCTTATTATTATAAAAATGATCGAATATTTCTGTATGACATGGCAACAACATTAAGCCGTGAAATTGCAAAAGATTTTGATGAGCAAAAAGATGTGGTCGATTGGAAGCCTTCAGGAATTTATTTTATAGCCTTGCAGCGAACAAAAAGTAAACTGTTTGAAATTGATCCGTCTACAGGAAACATAAAGCCTATTGAACTTGGCATAGATGTTATCGGAGCTGTAGATTTTAGTAAGAACACAAAAGCGATGGTTGCTACCGGGAGAAATTATGCGGGGCTTTCAGAACTTTATACAGGAAATGTAAATGAGCCAGTAAAACAACTAACAATGTATACTGAGCAGATTACAGGATGGAGCACCCCTATAAATGAGGTAATACAATGGAAGAGTAAAGACGGCGCAATGATAGAAGGAGTGCTGTTAAAACCTCGAAATTACGACCCCTCAAAAAAATACCCATTGCTTGTTGTTCTTCATGGCGGGCCAACCGGTGTTGACCGTCCGGACCCGGTGCCGACCTACGTGTATCCTATAATGCAGTGGTGCGAAAAAGGTGCTCTTGTGCTGCGGGTTAATTACAGGGGAAGTGCGGGTTATGGTGAAAAATTCAGATCTCTTAATGTACAAAATTTAGGTATTGGTGATATGTGGGATGTGCAGAGTGGTGTGGAATTCCTAAATAAAAAAGGATTGATAGACACAACTCGAATGGGGTGTATGGGTTGGAGCCAGGGTGGTTATATATCAGCTTTTCTTACAACGCACACCAATATTTTTAAAGCTATTTCCGTAGGTGCAGGCATATCAAATTGGATCACGTATTATGTATCGACAGATATTACTCCTTTTACCCGCCAATATCTAAAAACAACGCCATGGGCTAATACAACGATGTACGAGAAAACATCTCCAATGACAACAATAAATAAAGCCCAAACCCCCACTCTTATTCAACATGGTGAATTGGATAGGCGTGTTCCGATATCCAACGCTTATGAATTATTTAGGGGCTTACAGGACCGCAACGTTCCATCAAAGTTTATTGTTTACAAAGGTTTTGGTCATGGCATTTCAAAGCCAAAAGAACGGCTGGCTGCGGTTTGGCATAATTGGTTGTGGTTTAACCAATATGTGTTTGGAGAAAAGGCGACGCCTATACCGACAGAATAGAAATGCTAATCTTATTTAGCAAATTAATCGTATTCATTGTATAATCATATAAAATTAAATGTTATGGAAGCGCAACTTGAACAGATCAGAAATCAACAGAAAGAATCATGGAATAAATTCTCAGGAGGTTGGAAAAAATGGGATGAGCTTGTAATGGATTTTTTAAAACCAATGGGCGATGAAATTATTCGATTGATTAACCCGCAAAAAAATGATGTTATACTGGATATTGCATCAGGAACAGGTGAACCGGGATTAACCATTGCGTCTATGCTCGACGGCGGTAAAGTGATCTTGACTGACCTTGCGGAAGACATGCTGATGATAGCTAAACAAAATGCAACCGACAGTGGTATTGATAATATTGAAACCCGAGTGTGTGATGTCTGTGAGCTGCCGTTTGAGGACAATAGTTTTGATGCGATCAGTTGCCGCTTTGGTTTTATGTTTTTCCCTGATATGCTAATGGCAACCAAAGAAATGGTGCGTGTGCTAAAGCCGGGAGGGAAAATTGCAACAGCAGTTTGGGACATTCCCGAGAAGAATTTTTGGGTGACCGCTATTATGGGAACCATTAATAAAAATATGGAGTTACCTGCACCACCACCCGGTGCACCGGGCATGTTTCGTTGTGCCAAAGATGGATTGATAGCCGATTTGTTTGCACAAGCAGGATTAAAAAATATTTCACAAACAGCCATAGCCGGAAAACTAAATTGCAAAACTGCAGAGGGTTATTGGGGTATGCAAACAGAAGTGGGGGCTCCTATCGTTGCTGCGCTGAACAAGGCACATGATAAAATGAAACAAAAAATAAAAACGGAAGTATTTGAAAAATTACATGCTGCGTATCCTGATGGAAATGTTGTAATTGATTCGAGTGCGCTGGTGATTTATGGTAAAAAGTAGATAAGCTCTATTTTTTAATAAAAGTTTATTCAAATACTTTGAAAAAGTAACCTTTTATCGATTATAAGTAAGAATAGTTAACTTAATTATATTAAACATAAAAACATGAAAAAAACATCTTTAAGCATCTTACTTTTTTGCCTTCTTTTTTCAACCGGCTTTGGCCAACAAATAAAAGCCAGTTATTCCTCTGCAGCTTTTGACAAGTCATTTACAGGATACGTTATTGCATATCTATCAAAAGAGAATAAAGAACCAAAAGATGGCGGAGTTGGATTAGAAATTTTTCCATGCTTTGCTGTTTTTGTAAAAAATGTGCAACCGGGCCAAGAGGTTACTCTTGGTGACGATGCCATTTCTTATCCTACTGCACTTTCTGATATTGAGCGTGGAGAATATTATGTTCAAATTGTGTGGGACAGAAATCTTGCTGGCCGTGCAATAGCAGCAAGCCCGGGCAACATGTACAACAAGTCTGAAAAAATAACTGTTACAAAAAATACTAAACAAATTTTTAAAATTTTTGCTACAAAACAAATACCTGCTGTAAATGAATTTAAAGAAACAGCATTTGTAAAAGAGTTAAAAGCACCTTCAGCATTGCTTAGTGCATTTCATAAAAAAGTTATGACAGTAGATGGAGCTGTTATTTTGCCAAAGGAATATTACACAGAGCCCAACAGAAAGTTTCCGGTACTTTTTACCGTTTCTGGCTATGGCGGCGACTATAATTATTATTCGGGCACCAACGTACCGAGCCCTAATGTGGAAGATATTCCTGTTATAAAAGTTTACCTCGATGGCAATTGTGCCTTAGGCCACAGTGTGTATGCAAACAGCGACAACAATGGCCCTTGGGGCGATGCTTTAACAACAGAGTTTATACCGATGCTTGAAAAAAAATTCAGGTGCAATGGCGCAAGGTTATTAACGGGACATAGCAGCGGCGGATGGACAGTGTTATGGCTTCAAACACAATACCCCAAAGTATTTGATGGCTGTTGGGCTAGTTCGCCAGACCCAGTTGATTTTCGTAATTTTCAAAAAGTAAACCTGTATGAAGATAAAAATATGTTTTATAGTAAAGACAGTTCTTTGAAGTTGGTAGCCACCGTTGCAGGTCGTTATCCTTGGGCAACCATGAAGAATATTTACCAGATGGAAAATGTTGTATATCGTGGCGAACAAATGCATTCTTTTAATGCGGTATTTAGTAAAAAAGGAATGGACGGAACACCTGAAAGTATTTGCAACAGCAAAACAGGGGAAATTAACAACGCTGTTTTTTCACATTGGAAAAACTATGACATCGCTTCAAATCTTAAAAATAATTGGGAAGCAGTAAAGCCGGTGTTGGATGGTAAAGTGAGAGTATCTGTTGGTGACCAGGATAATTTTCTTTTAAATTACGCAGTCCATCTGTTAGAAGCCCAGATGAAAAACCTAGGTTCCTCTTTTCAGTTTGCTTATTATCCGGGCGACCATTTTACAGTAACAACAGCAGGTTATAGAAAAGACGGTTTTCAATTTCTAAAAGAAAAATATTTGGAATGGGTTGCTAAAAATGATGCTGATAAAAAATAAAATTTGACGAAGTAGCGACGGGAATTGGAAGCCTACTTATTCATTATCTTCTGCGTTCTCTTCAACATATCTGTTGCCTGCAAAATTTTAGCTTTTAGCTTTGATGGATATTGAGGGTGTGTTTTTAAAAACTCATTTACAATTTTTAAAGCTTCAGCGTTTTGGTAATCGCCAAATGTTGCCTGCAGCCACGATTGAGGAAAAAAGATATCGCCGGTGGTTTGAATTTCCTGCAACATATCTAAACTCTTCTTTAAATATTTTTGCGAAGTAGCTTGTTGCAGCGGATGATGAAGATAATTGAGTGCTGCCAACACGTTGGATTCTTTCTCTCTGTTTTTATGATCAGCCAGGCTTTCAAAAAACCGGTCTCTCACTTTTACATCGGCCGATAAAGCGGGCATCATAAATTGAAAACGTTTTTTACGGTCGGGGTTTTTAATTCTTTGCAATTGTTCATCAAGAATATTCAAATCGTTTTTTCTCAGCTTTAAAGCCAAGGCCAAAGCCGTGTAATCATCTTCTGATAATTTAATTCCTTCAGGAGCTGTTTGGCTTTTCCAAATCGGGTACAGCTTATTGTAAGCTTCATCACTCAAGAAAATATTTTGATACAGTTTTAAAAGATTCTTTTTATTGTTGCTTACATCCTGCATTTCAATCGCCTGCCAAATTTGATTTTCTAAACCCGGTGCTAATTTATTTCTTGATTGAGTGCTGTTGAAACTCCAGAAAATATTTCCAATATATCCGGTTAATAGTTTCAAGTTTAATTCGTCTGTTTCCTGTTGAAGTTGCCCCATAAAATAATTCAACAATGTAGCAGGTTTTACAAAGGCTTGGTTTAGCATATTCTCATATGCTGAAATATAAAACGAGGCACGAATTAATGGGGAGGAAATTTTATTGGTCTGTTTAAGAACAGATATATCGATTGGCCAAACGCCGTAACCTTCTCCACCTGAGTTGTAGATAATAAAGTTTGGCTTTTCCAACCCAACCGCAGCTTTTACATCAACCGTTTTACCGGTTAAACTTACGGGCATTTCTTTTACATGATCATCGTAAAACAGGGAAATTTTAAATGATTGTGGCCACAGTCTGTCTGTGCCAAATTCTGGTTTTTGCGAAATGGTTAGTCGGGTAATTTTTCCATTGTTGATTTCTAATTTATCTGAAATTTTTGGTCGCCCATTGTCATCTACCCAAACTTTGTTCCATGCCAATAAATTAACAGGCGCATACTTGTTTAAAATATAAATTAAATCAGGCCATGTAGCATTTGAAAAAGAAAACTTTTTAAGGTATTCACGCATCCCGATTTGAAATTTCTCTTTACCCATCAGCAACTCCAGCTGGCGCATCATAATGGGTGCTTTGTGGTAAATAATATTGCCATACAAAGACCCGGCTTCATTTAAATTATCTAATGGCTGGCGAATGGGATTTGCTCCTATGGTTCTATCTATTCCGTATGCTGCTGGAAAATGATCTATTAAAAATTTTTGATCAAATGCTTCTTTACCTTTTAAGTTTTCACTTACTTTATCGGCCATAAAATTGGCAAACACTTCTTTGGTCCAAACATCGTTAAACCATTTAATGCTGACCAGATCGCCAAACCACATGTGTGCCGTTTCGTGAGAGATGAGATTTGCTCTGGAAATGAATTGTGTTTTTGTAGCCGTAGCATCTAAAAATAAAGTGGAGCCCTGGTATTGCACCGCTCCCGGATGTTCCATTCCACCAAACTGAAAATCAGGAATTGCAACGAAACCTATTTTTTGAAAAGGATAAGGAATCGTTGTCCATGTTGAGAGAAAATCTATGGCATTGCGATGCTCCTGAAAAACAGAATCTATGCTTAAATTAATTTTCGCACTGTCCGTTTCCCGATATAAAAATTGAACGGATTGTTTATTGATATCCTGATTAACAGTTTTGAATTTACCGGCTGTAAACGAAAATAAATAAGTACTGATTTTATCAGATGCGGCAAAGTCAACCGTTGTTCTTTCTTCCTTCAACATACTTGATGCTAACCTTCCGTTTGAAATGGCTTCCCATTTTTCAGGGATAACCAAACTTAGCTTGTAAGTAGCTTTTAAATCTGGTTGATCAAAACAGGGGAAACAGGTTCTGGCCCTGTCGGGAACAAATAAAGCATACAAATAATCGTCGTTTCTGTTGAGGGCCGAGTTGCCCGCAATAAAAGAAATTTCGATTTTATTTTTACCTTTTATTAATGCAGCTGCCGGAATTATGATGTGCTCTTTCTGATAATTAACGGCAACAGGTTTTCCGTTCACTTCAATGTTGAGTATTTGATTTTGCTGCGCTTTAAAATCTAGCTGTAATGGAAATCCACTTTTTATTAATGAGAAACTAAGCTCCTCCTTTGCTTTTATCTCTTCCGTTTTTAATAATGGAATATCAAATTTTAATTGGTAATTAATGTTGCTAATTACTGCGCTTCTAAAGTCTGCCAATTGTTTTGAAACGCCAAAATCGATTGTTGGTTGTTTAAATTTTACTTGAGCAAATCCTACAAAAGGATTCATCAAAAAGAAAAACAACATTCGTTTGTTCATTGTAAATATTTTATTTCTGTAGTAATTCAACAATAGTCTGTCCGCCTAAAAACGCCATAAATATTACCACTAAAAAACCAAGCACCGTTAACCAAATTGGGTGTTTGTATGTTTTAATAATCGACGTTTTATAAGCAGCCAATAACATCACACCTAAGGAAACCGGCAATATCATTCCATTTAAGGCACCAACAAAAACCAATGTTTTTACCGGTTTGCCAATGAATAAAAATATAGTAGTAGAAATTAGGATGAACACAATAATGATGGCTCGTTGGTTAGCCAACAACCATGGGTGAAATGATTTGATAAATGAAACGGAAGTATAAGCAGACCCAACAACTGAAGTGATAGCGGCAGACCACATGACCAATCCAAATAATTTATACCCCACTTCGCCACTTGCCAATTTAAAGATAGAAGCCGGAGGATTGGCTGGATCTAATGTTGCACCAGTGTAAACTATTCCTAGAGCAGCCAAAAACAACAACACCCTCATTAATGAAGCGATGCCGATGGCCATGGTGGCACCTCTGTTTACTTCATTTAAGTTTTTTTCTCCGGTAATACCGGCTTCTAATAAACGGTGAGCACCTGCAAATGTAATATAGCCACCAACTGTACCACCAACAATGGTTAGGATTGCCGCAAAACTTAACTTTTGAGGCATAAAAGTTTGAATGGCTGCTTCGGCAAATGGCGGGTTACTTTTATAAACAATGTAACAGGTAAGTATGATCATTATAAAACCTAAAACCTTGGTGATCCAGTCCAGCGCAATGCCCGCTTCTTTGTAAATAAAAATTGCAACAGCAATGATGGCACTGATGATACAGCCTTGTGTAATGCTGATCCCAAACAAAACATTTAAACCTAATCCTGCTCCTGCAATGTTACCAATGTTAAAAGCTAATCCTCCTAAAAAAACCAGCAAAGAAAGGAAGTACCCCAAGCCTGGAAAAACGTTGTTTGCAATTTCCTGCGCAGGTTTGTCGGCGACGGCAATGATGCGCCAGATATTTAATTGAGCAATAATATCTAGTATGACAGAAACTAAAATAACGAAGCCAAAACTTGCACCTAACTGTTGGGTAAAAACGGCGGTCTGCGTTAAAAATCCCGGACCAATAGCTGAAGTGGCCATTAAAAAAGCTGCACCAATTAATATACTCCGGTTTGATGTTGGTTTCAATTTTAGAAAGCTTTAATGGTTACGCCATCGTTGGTTAAAGTATGGTGAATGGTTTTTGCAAATGCAACTGCATGTTCTCCATCGCCGTGAATACACAATGTATCTGCTTTAAGCGAGATGATTTTTTGATTTGCACTTATTACCTGTTGCTGTTTTACCATTATTAAAACCTGCGCCAGCGAATCTTTTTCAGTTGTAATCAAAGCATTGGTTTGCGAACGGGGCGTCAACGAGCCATCATCCTGGTAAGTACGATCTGCGAAAACTTCTGAGGCTGATGTTAACCCTTTGTTGGTTGCTGCGTTAATAAGTTCGCTTCCCGCTAATCCGTATAATATTAACGATGCATCAAAATCGTAAACGGCATCGGCAATTGCCTGAGCTAGTTTAATATCCTTCGCTGCCATATTGTACAAAGCCCCATGAGGCTTTACATGGTTGAGTTTTGCGCTTGCCGCTT
>JBBRPX010000148.1:0-9341 GCA_038227505.1 Chitinophagales bacterium | reverse complement strand
TTCTTTAAGTATTTCATGTAATTTTTTTTCTTCATCTTCCCAACTACTAAATTTTAGTATTCCATTTGGATCAATTAAATATAAGGACGGTATCGGTTTATTGCCGAATTTATTTCTTAAATCAGCATTCCCAAAAATATTAGTCCAATACATATTTAATTCAGTGATTTTTTTTATAAAAGCTGCTGAATCTCTATCACAGGATACAGAAATTAATTCTAAATCATCAACTTTATAATCTCTTCTGATATTTTGTAACATGGGTATTTCTGCTAAGCAAGGCCCGCACCAGGTTGCCCAAAAGCTGATTAAAACATATTTACCTTTAAGTTTGCTCGAAGAGATTACATTCCCTTTGTAATCATTGGCAACAAATAAAGGTGCGATTTCGCCAGACTTAATAAAAAGATTTCCTTCTATTAATTGCTTAAGTTGTTTGCCTTCAAAACTCTCTTTAAATTTAGTTGGAAAAGCAGCATTAAATACTTCGTATAGTTCAAGTTGATTTGTTCTTAAAAGTTCATTGACTATGTATGATCTAAAATACCAAAAATAGAAATATTTATCTCCCCTATCTTTCACAAACTCCAGTGCTTTAAGTGCCGATTCTCTCGATGAATTATTATAGTTTTTTATACTCGTATCATTTTTTAATAAATCGTATTGATTACCAAAATACTTGCTCGCTTCAAATTCCTTTTTACAGTATTTTTTCAAATTCAAAAATTCTTTACCCTTATATATATCAAGGGCATTTTTGATAATATAGTTTGATAATTGACCCTGAATTGAATCTGTTGCTTTAAAAATTACATACCCCGATTCTGTATTAATCAACAGATTTAAACTTTTAAAAGTATTATTTTCATTTTGATATAAAATTGATAGCGTTGCATAAGTGGCAGTTAATTTCCGCTTTATAATGGTTGTATTTTTTTCAAAAACAACATCAATAAATTTTTGTTCCAGCCCATCATCAAACATTATTTTTATGTTTTTGGTATCAAATTTTTGGGGGAATTCAATTTTAAAATTAGTTATATCATTAGCCTTTATATTTTTCACTAATAGCAAACAGAAAAGGAGAATATTAAATGTTTTGAACATGACAATATATTTTTATGAAAAGAAGTTCATCGAACCAGCACCTAACAATTAGTCTTGTAACCAACTTATGGTTCTATAAGTCCGGCCATTACTATTTTTATTATAATTTTTTTCGAAATTTTACAGATTAATTTTTTTCTAATAAAGTATTAATAACACTTTTTGTTTCTTTCGCTGATGGCAAAGGCCCATCTAACATTGCTATTTTGTAATCTTTAGTAATAATTATTGTCCTTGGAATTGCTTCGATTGAATATGCCGTCAATTTTAATTTGTCAATTATATATTCTGTTTCATCCATTCTGCCCTTTTCGGTTAAATATTTTTTCCAAGCTTCATTATTCCTATCTATAGAAAGAGAGATAAAAACCAAATTGTTATTATTTCTATAAATTTGTTTAAGGCTATCAAAAAAAGAAAATTCCTCTAGACAAGGCAAACACCAGGTTGCCCACAAATCAATAAAAATAGTTTTACCCTTATACTTACTTAAGGATACTACGTCGCCATTATAATTCAGCATATCAAAATCTATTGCATTATCTCCAATATTGAATTGCATAACTTTTTTAAATGCTGCTAAAAGACATAATTGATAATCTTTCTGGGTTATCTTTTCAATTTCATATTTGATATTTGAATTGTCCTCGTTTTTATTAATTTCTTTTATTTTTTGAAACAATGTTTTTGAATTTACCCATTGTTGTACAGCCTCGAATTGGTTGGTTTTATTTTCGTTTCTCTTCAAAATTTCCGAAAGGATAACTCTATAAACTGCAATTTTAAGAAAATCTGCGTTAATGAAATCTTTACAATAATATCTCAGATATGGATCAATTATTATCTTACTGTCTTTTCTAAACTGCAAAGCTGAATCTTCTGAAAATTTATGCATATAAGGAAAATAAAAATCTATATATATTAAGCTATTAATCAAATCGGCTTTTATACGGGCTTTTTCTAATTTTCTGGTTTTGAAGGGAACATTTTTAAATGAGTCTAAAAACTTCCTTCTGCTTTTAGCTTTTAAAATAATAAGATTAATAGTTTCTTTTAAAGTTGCTTTTATATTATCACCAGCTTCTAAAAATGAACCGGCTTTAGGATACGGTGTAGATTTGAGGTACTCATTGATTTCTGCATTTTTTGCATAGAAAGTAGCTTTATAGGAATTATTATAATCAATATTCATGAATAAACTATCACCAGGAGAGAGGTATAAGATATTTCTTCCTATTCTATAATAATTTGGCTTCAGTAGCTTAAAAGAGATTGAAAAATTTCCTGTACTATCAATCAAAAGTAATCGCAATGAGTCTGGTAATTTCAGTTCTTTTAGTTCAGACATCTCTTCAACCTGAATTCCATTTTTTACATTTATTATTTTACCATTTAAATATACATTTTTGCCAGAAGTTTGGCAATAGATTTGAAAATTTACAAATGTAGAGAGGAGAATTATAATACTGATTTGCTTTAAATAAGTCTTCATGCTTTACTCAATTTTCTTTAACGCTTTTCTATAAATAAATTGATTTAATAATTGTAGATTCAGCATACCTACAATTAACGTTCTAACTCACCCCATCAACAATCATCTCCTTATTAATCTTCATCACCAACCCCTGCAACACTTTACCCGGACCAGCTTCTGTAAAATGCATTGCCCCATCTGCTATCATGGCTTCCACACTTTGTGTCCAGCGAACAGCACCGGTTAACTGGTCAATTAAATTTCTTTTTATTGCTGCCGGATCTGTTATGGCTTTAGCAACTACGTTCTGATAAACAGGGCAAGCTGGTTCATTAAAATGTGTTGCTTCAATAGCTGCAGCCAGTTCTTCTTTTGCCGGTAACATTAATGGTGAATGAAAAGCACCACCAACCGGTAAAACTAATGCCCGCCTTGCACCGGCAGCTTTCATGCGTTCGCAGGCAATATCAATACCTTTTATGGAGCCGCTGATAACTAATTGGCCAGGACAATTATAATTGGCAGCCACCACCACTTCGCCGGTCTCCAGCATCACCTGCGCACATATCTCTTCAACCTTATCATCGCTTAATGCCAGTACAGCCGCCATGGTTGATGGATTCATTTCGCAGGCACGTTGCATAGCCTGTGCCCTTATCGAAACCAACATCAATGCGCTTTCAAAACTCAATGTACCATTAGCAACCAAAGCAGAAAATTCGCCCAATGAATGCCCGGCTACCATATCAGGTTTTAGTGTGGAGCCAGTGGAAGAAGGCAAAGTTTTAAATGCAATGACCGAATGCAAAAAAACGGCAGGCTGGGTAACATTGGTTTGTTTCAGGTCTTCATCAGAACCGCTAAACATGATATCAGAAATTCTAAAACCTAAAATATCATTGGCCTGTTCAAACATCTCTTTTGAAACAGCATTTGATTCGTATAAATTTTTTCCCATCCCGCTGAACTGGGATCCCTGCCCGGGAAAGATATAAGCGTGTGCCATCGTTAAACTGTTTTAGTCAAAAATAAAGTTTAAATTTGATTAAAATTACCAGCATGCAGCTTGGCACCAAAATATTTGAACCCGAACGTTACACTTACACTGATTATAAATTGTGGGAAGGTAATTGGGAATTGGTGAATGGATATCCGTATGCCATGAGTCCATCACCTAAAAGAGATCATCAACTATTTAATACCGCTTTTGCAGCAGAATTAATTATTGCATTAAAAGAAAATAAACTTCCTTGTAATTGTACTGTTTACACAGAGCTTGACTGGATTGTAAATGAGAATACAGTCGTAAAACCAGATTGTATGATTGTATGTGGCGAATTTAAAGATGACTATCTTACATTTCCTCCTCAACTGATCTTAGAAGTATCTTCCAATTCTACAAGATTAAGAGATCGCAATACTAAATTTACTTTGTACGAAATGTATGGAGTAAAATATTACCTGATGGCCGACTGCGATACACAGAAAATTGAAATATTTGAGTTGATTGACAATAAGTATAAACAAATAAATACAACACAATTTAATCTTACTGCAACTTGTTCTATCAGTTTAGATGCTAACTCTTTGTTTGCTTAATGTAATCTTGCGCTGATCAGTTTCACAAACTCACTTCTTGTTTCATTTTTTTCAAACTCTCCCCAAAAAGCAGAGGTGGTAGTAACTGAATTTTGTTTTTGCACGCCACGCATCATCATGCATAAATGTGATGCTTCAATAACCACGGCAACACCAAGTGGATTTAAAGTTTCTTTTATAGAATTTAATATCTGGTGTGTTAATCTTTCCTGCACCTGAAGGCGTCGGCTAAACACATCAACCACACGGGCAATTTTACTCAACCCCGTAATATATCCGTTGGGAATATAGGCCACATGGGCTTTTCCGTAAAACGGCAACATATGGTGTTCGCACATACTGTACAACTCAATATCTTTTACAATGATCATCTCACTCACATCTTCATGAAATTTGGCAGAGTTTAAAATTGCATTGGCATCTATCTCATAACCCTGGGTGAGGAACTGCATTGCTTTGGCAACACGCTCCGGGGTTTTTTCCAATCCTTCCCTGTTCGGGTCTTCGCCAAGTAACTGCAATGTACTTCTGTAATGTTCCATGAGTCCCGATGTGGTTTTTTCATCGAACTGCTCATTTTTTTTGTAGGCCATTAATTATAGTTTTCTTTTAAACAACAGTTTTGCATTTTAGTTTGCCGGGTACTCCACAAAATTTCTTTCTGTTTCATAAAGCCGAACCTGCAGGTCCAATGTTGTATCTATCTTTTCCCTTAAAATAGTATAGATCACAACAGCAATATTTTCTGCGGTAGGGTTCAGGTTTTTAAACTCCGCGGTATCTTCATTCAGGTTTTTATGATCAAACCGTTCAAGCACATTTTCCTGTACCAGGTCGCTCAGTATTTTCATATCCATTACATAACCTGTTTTCGCATCCGGCTCTCCCGTTACCTTCACCACCAGCTCGTAATTATGTCCATGAAAATGTGGGTTATTGCATTTACCAAAAACCCTTTGATTGGTTGCTTCATCCCAGTCGGGATTGTTTAACCGGTGGGCTGCATTAAAATGTTCTTTGCGGTAAACGGCTACTTTTTTATTCATAAGAAATGATATAACAAATAAACATTAAAATTTGTTCTTAAAATTTTAAGTAAATCGTGAGAACAAATTTGTTGATGGTTAAAACAGAAGTCTGCTGATCAAACACATCAACATGGAAAGCTAATTATAAATAAAGTTAGGTTTTGTTTAGATTAATCCGAAATCAATTACCGTAATATTCAACAAAGATGCGGGGTGTTTCAGATAATTTAAGGCAATGCAGTTGTACTGTTGCAGGCAGGTGCGGCGTCAATTCCTTCCAGATACCAATCACCAGGTTTTCGATAGAACAAATCTTGTCCTTCATAAAATCAACATCTACATTCAGGTTTTTATGATCAAGCTTATCTATCACATACTCTTTTACAATTATACTCAGCTTTTTTACATCATACACAAAACCTGTATCAGGATCGGGATCGCCCTTTAGCGTAACAAATAGCTCAAAATTATGCCCATGCCAGTTTTCATTGGCACATTTACCAAAGACATCCTCATTTTTTTCCCTACTCCATGACGGGTTAAATAATTTATGAGCTGCATTAAAATGTTCTATCCTGGTGATGTATACCATTAAAGTTCAAAAATTTCGGCAAAGGTAACTTCTAAATCCTGAAATATGGTGGTTAAACACGAAATTTGTAGCATGCAAATCCTCTTAATAGCTGCTACCAAATATGAAATTGAGCCCATAAATGCTCAAAATCCCCGGATCGATGTCTTGATATCGGGTATTGGTGTTCCTGCAACTATGTATCATTTGCAAAAAAGGCTGCAGCAGATGGAATACGACTTGGTTATACAGGCGGGTATTGCCGGAAGTTTTAATACCGGCATACCATTAGGCAAAACCGTACTGGTAAAACAGGATTGTTTTGCCGACCTGGGCATTGAAGAAAAGGAAAATTACAGTCCGGTATTTAAAACAGCACTGGCAGATGAGAACGAATTCCCTTTTGAAAAGGGCTGGTTGATAAACCCGGATGAAAATTTGAAAATTGCTGATCTGCCAAAACTAAAAGCCATCACGGTGAATAAAGTAAGCGACAGTTTGTTGCAACATCAGCAATTCATCAATAGTTTTAACGCCGATATAGAAAGCATGGAAGGTGCAGCATTGCATTATGTTTGCCTGCAGGAAAAAATGCCGTTTATTCAGATAAGGTCCATATCTAATTATGTTGGCGAAAGAGATAAAACAAAATGGAAGATGCAGGTAGCGATTGAAAACCTGAATAAAGAACTTGCCTTACTAATTAACGGATTAACTAATTAACGGATTAACGATAATACATGAAACTTACTTTAGGCTTCTCTCCCTGTCCCAACGATACTTTTATTTTTGATGCACTGGTAAATAATAAAATAGATACCGGGGAATTGAGATTTGATGTGGTTTTAGAAGACGTGCAAACCCTTAACCAATGGGCATTGCAAGGTAAACTGGATATTACCAAAATCAGTTATGGCGTATTGCCATTGGTTTTATGCAATTACATGTTATTAAACAGCGGCAGTGCATTAGGTAATGGCGTTGGCCCATTGTTAATTCAAAAGTCAAAAGAAAATAGTAAAAAGGTTGAAGACCTTTTGATTGCGATACCTGGTGAAAACACAACGGCGCATTTACTTTTTTCTTTGGCATATCCAAATGCAAAGAACAAAGTTTTTTTGCGTTATGATGAGATTGAAACTTTTGTGCTGGAAGATAAAGGGCTTGGTGTGATCATACATGAGAACCGGTTCACCTATGCCGATAAAGGCATGCATAAAATTACCGACCTGGGTGATTACTGGGAAAAAGAAACCGGCAATGCAATTCCGCTTGGAGGTATTGTTATTAAACGTTCGGTTGATCAGCAGGTAACTGTACAGGTTGATAAACTGATCAGGAAAAGTATTGAATATGCTTACCGGCATCATTATGAACAACTGACCGATTATGTAAAAAAACATTCGCAGGAAATGAGCGAAGCTATTATGCGTAAGCATATTGACCTGTATGTAAACAACTACTCGATTGATTTAGGCGACGCAGGAAAAAATGCTGTGCTCAAACTGCTAAATGTTTATAAGAAACTTAAGCCTGAAACTGCATTTGATGATGCTGGTATTTTTCTTGACCCGAATATCTAAAGCATATCTTGCTTTAATGCCTTTGCAAATACTTCCAGGCATCTTTTTCGGGCAAACTCATGTTCAACAATGGGCTTAGGATAATTAAATTCATTTAATTCCGGCACCCAGGTATTGATATATTTAAGTTCAGGATCAAATTTTTTTGTCTGCAGGTAAGGATTAAAAATCCTGAAATAAGGTGCAGCATCGCAACCGCTACCGGCCGCCCACTGCCAGCCGCCATTGTTGGCAGCGAGGTCAAAGTCCAGCAATTTTTCTGCAAAATAAGCTTCACCCAATCGCCAGTCGAGCAATAAATGTTTGGTTAAAAATGAAGCTACGATCATACGCACCCGGTTGTGCATAAAACCAGTGGCATTCAGTTCACGCATGCCTGCATCTACAATGGGGTAACCGGTTTGACCGCTGCACCATTTTTCAAATTCACCATCATCTTTCCGCCATTCAATATTATCATAAGCAGATTTAAAAGCTTTGCCTTTGCCTACATGAGGAAAATGCCAAAGTATCATCTGGTAAAAATCGCGCCAGATCAGTTCATTCAAAAAAGTTTCGCTTAAACCAGCAGACTGCCGGGCAATCTGACGGATACTTACTGTACCAAAACGTAAATGAACACCCAGCTTTGAAGTACCCGCAACAGCCGGAAAATTACGTTGTTCCTGGTATTTGATAACCAGTTCTTCATTCAATGCTTTTGCGGGAAAAGATTCTTCAGCACCTGTAAACCCCATCGATAATAATGATGGAATTATTTGTGCAGTTTGTTTATAGAAATTACTGAAATACTTTTCTGTTGGGTAAGCCTTAAAATGAAAATCCTGGAGGGCCGCTTTCCACTTACGGCTGTATGGCGTAAAAACGGTGTATGGTTTCCCATCATCTTTGGTCACTTCATCTTTTTCAAAGATTACCTGGTCTTTAAAACTTTGGAATGCTATACCCTTCGTTTTTAATAAAGAAGCAATGGCTGTATCTCTTTCATTAGCATAGGGTTCGTAATCATGGTTAGTAAATACTTTTTCTATAATGTATTTTTTTGCAAGTTCTGTAAATGCGGCGGCGGGTGTCGCGTAAAAAATTTGCATAGAAGAACCCATAGCAGTTAAAACAGGCTGCATTTCTTCCAAAGCTGCATGAATAAAGGCAACACGCCTATCAGTCTTATCATCCAGTTCATCCAGAATATTTTTATCGAAGATAAAAACGGGTAATACCGGGTTATTACTTTTCAGTGCCTGGTAAAGCCCTGCATTATCCGTTAAGCGCAGGTCGCGCCTGAACCAGAATACATTTACTGTTTGCAATTTTTAATGAGTTTAATGCTGCTATATTATCAGTAGAACAACTCACTTATGAATTTGTTGAGAAAACAGAAGTATAAATTTTTTGCGTGAGGGTATTGACATACTTTGTATCATCAATACTTTGTACCCAACGTATGTTATAAATGGAATTGGTCAGGAAAACTTCATCGGCAGCAAGCAGATCTGCAATAGTAAAGCTGCCTTCAACCAGTTTGTATTTACCTGACAGTTTATCTATTATATTCTTCCGCATCACGCCGGCAATACAGCCTTCGCCTAATGCAGGTGTATGAATTATTTCATCTTTAACAAAAAAAATATTGGCAATTGTAGTATCACAAATCCTGCCACCTGTATTCAATATAATAGCATCATTCCATTTTTGTTTTTTGGCATGCAGGACCGCCATTACATAGGGTAAAAAATTATTGTGCTTTAGGTTGCTGAGTATATCGCAGTTCTTTTGTACATCGGGGTAAATACCAAGTACCAAACCGTTGCTATTCCACTTACCGGTATCTTCCGGCAAAGCCGAGCTTTGTACCAGGTAATTAGGTGTATGGTTAACGGCATCATATAATCCTCCATCACCTCTGAATACAGTTACCCTTATTCTGGCCGTATTCTGGTTCCCATTCTTTTTCAGCAGGGTCAGGATCGCATTTTCTA
>JBBRPX010000147.1:0-9344 GCA_038227505.1 Chitinophagales bacterium | reverse complement strand
TCTTTTTGTCATCTCCCAATAGAATTGGGTAACCTATTTTATCTTCCAGTACCAACTGTGCAGTCTTTAAAACTTTAGAGTTTTCTGCATCAGCGAATACAACACGTTTTGGGTTTTGTCTTGCCTTGTTACCAATTGCACGGCTTAGCTGGTTATCCAAGCCTAGCCTGTTGTTCATTTCAATTTTATAAGCTTCCCAGTCAGTGATCTCTTTTCGTGCAACACCGCTTTCTATAGCTGCTTTCGCAACTGCCGGCGCAATGGCTGCAAGCAACCGTGGATCCAATGGTTTTGGAATAATATAATCTTCACCAAAAGAAAGACTTTTTTCGTTGTAGGCGAGGTTTACAATATCAGGTACAGGAGTTTTGGCTAGTTCTGCCAAGGCCTTTACTGCAGCAAGTTTCATGGCTTCATTAATACTTGTGGCTCTCACGTCTAGGGCACCTCTAAATATGTATGGAAATCCTAAAACATTGTTTACCTGGTTCGGCGTATCACTTCTGCCGGTGGCCATAATAAGATCTTTACGGCTGTTTTTTGCAACGTCGTACATTATCTCAGGCTGTGGGTTTGCCATGGCAAATACAATTGGGTTTTTTGCCATTGATTTTACCATATCTGCTGTTACAACATTTCCAACACTCAATCCTAGGAACACATCAGCATCCTTCATGGCTTTTGTAAGGTCCCAACCACTAAATTTTACATCTCGGGTAAAAGGTACCTGTACCTCCGGTATATCCGTTCGGCCATTGTGAAGGATACCATCTTTATCAAAAACAAAAAAGTTTTCAGGTTTTGCGCCTAGTGATGCGTACAAACGCATACATGCTGTAGCCGCTGCTCCTGCGCCATTTACTACGAAATGCACTTTTTCTATTTTCTTTTTTTGAATTTCTAGCGCATTTATTAAAGCAGCTGCAGAAATAATTGCTGTGCCGTGCTGGTCATCGTGCATTACCGGAATTTTGCAACGTTTTTTCAGTTCCTGTTCTATGAAAAAACATTCCGGTGCTTTTATATCTTCTAAATTAATACCACCAAAAGTTGGTTCAAGCGAGGCAACAATATCTACAAATTTTTGCGGATCTGTTTCATTTATTTCAATATCAAAAACATCAATATCTGCAAATATTTTAAACAAAACCGCTTTACCTTCCATTACAGGTTTGCTTGCTTCAGGGCCAATATTACCTAGCCCTAAAACGGCTGTGCCATTTGTAATTACGCCAACCAAGTTTCCTTTTGCTGTGTACTTAAAAATATCATCTGGGTTGTTTACTATTTCGTTGCAGGGTTCTGCCACACCAGGAGAATATGCTAGTGATAGATCACGCTGGGTTTTTGCTTCTTTTGTAGGTACTACTTCAATTTTTCCGGGTCTTCCTTTGGAATGGTATTCTAATGCTAATTGTTTTCGAAGTTCTTTTGCCATAATATTTCCTGTTATGATCGTCGTAAGCCTTTAAATACTTACTTTTTATTGAAAAACAGAAGTGGTTTTGGATTTCTGTTCTCAATTGTTTTCAATCAATTAATTGCAATTTACACAATTAAAAACAAGCGCTATTTATGATGTTTGAACTTTGGAGGTTTTCACTTTAAAGGACCAGGTTATAACAAATTCTGCTACAGTATCTCCTAATTTATCTTTGCCAGTTGCATAGGTATTTACAGAAGTGCTTTTACCCGAGGCCATTGCTTCTCTGATCATTGATGCTATTCTTTTCCCATCTTCAGATATAAAAGTGACAGTGCTCGTTGCTTTCTTAAAAAAATTACCCTCAATTTTAGTTACGAGCATGCTTACTTCAGGGTCTTTTTTAAATATATGTCCCATAGCCAGAACGCCTGTGCTCATTTCCGCAGCCATCGATAAGCAAGCAAAATAGGTGCTTCTAAAAGGGTTTTTTGTAAACCATTTAAATGGAACTGTTACGGCACACTTTGTTTCGTCGGTATATCTAACCCTTATGCCACAAAAATAGGCAGCAGGTAGTTTCATTAATAAAAATAAACGAAACCCAATTGGGTTGTTTATTTTGTTAACAAAATCATCGAATATTATAACTGCTTCCTTTGTGATGGTCGTGTGTTTTAATTTTTACTAAAACGCAAACAGTTAAGTATTATTATTTTATTAATATAAAACGAGTGTTTGTACTCGTTTCCAGCTGAATATACTAATCCAGATGAAATCGTGTTTGATCAAGTTATTTGTCTCCCCAGATCGCAGGTTTTAACACCCTCGGGCTCCAGTTCTCTAAAAAGCTTTGCGTTTTTCGTTGATCATAACTTCCTTTACCATTTTCTAAATACTCGCTGTTTTGAGTATGAATGCGTTCTCCTTTTTCATTTAAAATTATAAATGTAGGGTAGCCAAAACGCTGCGGATAACCAAGTTTTGCAAACGTAGCCCTGTTCTCATTTTCTTTGCTATAGTTTAAATGATACCATACAAAAGATGAATTTATTACCGAATCAATTTGTTGATCAGCTTTGGCAAATCTTGCAAACTCTATACACCATTTACACCAGTTACCGCCTCCTTGTATTAGTACATATTTATTAGTGGCTTTTGCTTTTTTAACAGCAGCTGCAATATCTTTTACAGCATTAGCTTCAGGGTTGTACAGTTTTGTTTCTTGTGCCATTGCATTAAAAGACACAACAAGAAACAACAGATAAATTAGTTTCATAAATTTTTAAGTGAGTCTTAAAGAACAAAATATTTAGTAGAATTTGTTTGTAAAGTATATCTAAGATTTCTTTTTATAATCTCCCCTTTTCCATGCTTTAATGAATTCATTCCAGGCAAATGGATTAAAAATATTTTGTGGAGCTAATTGGCCTGCGTAAGAAAGTTTATTGGAATATTGTCGTAAATATTGGTTGGATGCTTCTCTGCCATCTGACGTGAGTGTTGCTGCTAAAAATCTTCTGGTAGCAGCACTAGTATTTCTTTGTGCAGTCGCAATTTCATCATCAGGTACAGGATTGTTTACAAAATCTCTTTCAAACTGCTGTCGGGTAAGGCGGGGTTTAATAATTGTGGCAGGAAGATAAACTGTATCAGTTACCATTAGCTGTATAATACTTTGTTGATTCCCTTTTAATTCTTTTGGAATATTTACTGTTATAGATTTGTAACCAATGCTGCTGAATTCAATATTGTCCCCTTTTAAAACAACAATACTAAAGACGCCATCATTGTTTGAAATTGTACCCCTGTTTTGTCCTTTAACAACGATACTTGCGGCAGGTACGCCTTTCAAACTGTCAGCGGTCATAACTACACCATAAAGTTGTACTACAGAATCTTTAAAGGTTTCAAATTGAGCTTTTGCTGCAGCGGGTATTAATATCAAAAATATAAGTGCGTATTGTAAAATTTTTTTCATAATCATATATCCTTTCGTTTACATTCATTTTCTGCAAAACGATATGCAGGTATAAATATTGATAAACAAAGTACGGACTTCAATGTTTAATTTTGCGACACATAAAATTTATTTAACAATTAATTTGTGACACGCTGTAATTTACGAAAAAAGCTGACAGCAGGTAAATAGGAAACTAAGAAAAACACGCATTTATGACAAAAGAAGAAATACTGAAAGCACTTGGTAATGTGCAGGAGCCAGACCTCGGGCAAGATCTTGTTACCTTAAATATGATAAAAGATTTAGTTGTTGATTGTAATAGCGTTTCGTTTACTATCGTTCTTACCACGCCCGCATGTCCAATGAAAGACCACATGCAAAATGCTTGTGTAAATGCTATAAAAATATTGGTAAACAAAGAAGCTGTTGTTACTGTAAATTTTACAAGTAACACAACTAGCAACAGAACAGACCCTAAAACAATTTTAAGTGGGGTAAAAAATATTATTGCAGTTGTTAGTGGTAAAGGTGGTGTAGGGAAGAGTACGGTTTCTGCAAACTTAGCATTGGCATTGGCAGCAGATGGTGCAAAAGTTGGTTTAATGGATGCTGATATTTATGGCCCAAGCCAACACATTATGTTTGGCATAAGAGGGGAGCGGCCGATGATGAAAGACAATGGTGGCAAGGGTTTGATTGTACCGATTGAAAAATTTGGTATAAAAGTTATGAGCATTGGTTTGTTGATAGACGAAAAACAGGCGGTAGTTTGGCGTGGCCCAATGGTAAGTAGTGCAATAAAACAATTTGTTAGTGAGGTAGATTGGGGAGAGCTAGATTATTTAATTATTGATATGCCGCCTGGCACCGGAGATATTCATCTTACAATAGTACAAACAGTACCGGTAACAGGCGTCATAGTGGTAACTACACCACAGGTTGTAGCATTGGCAGATGCAAAAAAGGGTATTGCCATGTTTTCGCAGGCACAACTTAAAGTGCCGGTAATTGGACTTGTTGAGAATATGAGTTATTTCACACCTGAGGAATTGCCTAACAATAAATATTATTTGTTTGGTAAAGATGGTGGCAAACATCTTGCAGAAGAATTTGATATTCCTTTTCTTGGGCAGATACCGATTGTGCAAAGTATAAGAGAAGGTGGAGATATTGGTGTGCCTGTTATGGTGAGCGACGAACCCATTAGTAAAAAAGCTTTTGAAGAGTTTACAGCAAATGCGGTTAGAGGGATAGCAATGCGCAATGCAAATATGCCGGCAACGGAGATTCAAGAAATATTGGAGTAAGGTGGGTAATGCTTAGTGGCGAGGAGGAATTGGGCAGTTAAAGTTTATAATTTTCGTTTGGTAAATATTACTTCGTATATAGCAATTGTTGACTTTAACGTTGCATTTTACAGAGAAAATTAATTATGAGTCTTATAAAGTGATATGTTGTCTATCGTCCTGTGTCTTTTACATTGCATCAATAATCTCTTTGCATTTAATACTTTACCTTCCACTTATTAAACTCATTTTTATGAAAATTGCTTTCCATGGTGCTGCACAAACTGTAACAGGTTCCAAACATCTTATTACATTAGATAATGGTAAAAAATTATTATTGGATTGTGGCATGTTTCAGGGCATGGGTGACCAGACCGATGATTTAAACAAAGACTTTGGTTTTAATGCAGGCGAAGTTGATTATATGATATTATCTCATGCTCATATTGACCATTGTGGTCTTTTACCAAAGCTTGTTAAAGACGGTTATAAAGGAAAAATATTTGCCACACCTGCTACAAAAGACCTTGCTTCTATTTTAATGGAAGACAGTGCAGGCATTCAGGAAAACGATATAAAGTTTGTAAATAAGCGTTTAGCGTTACAAGGGCTTCCATATGCAAAGCCGCTGTATAGTACATTAGATGCTTTGGCTGCTGCGGAAAGATTTGAAACCGTTGAATATGATACATGGTTTGACATAGATGAAAATATTTCTTTTAGCTATACAGATGCAGGTCATATTATTGGTAGCGCTTCTGTTCATGTACGCATAGCTGAAAACGGTAAAAAAACACACATCACTTTTAGTGGAGATATTGGCAGATACAGAGACATCATTTTAAAATCCCCTGCACCCTTCGAACAGGCAGATTATATTCTTATAGAATCTACTTACGGGAATACTTTGCACGAACAGTTTCACCCTACAACCGATGCGCTTTTGGAGTGGATTGAAAATACATGTATAAAAAAGAAAGGCAAATTAATAATGCCTGCTTTTAGTGTCGGCAGAACGCAGGAAATTTTATATGCGCTTAATTTACTTAGTTTAGAAAACAAGCTTCCACCGGTAAAATATTATGTAGATAGTCCATTAAGTACAAAAGCAACGGCGATTTTAAAAAGATATCCGCAGTATTTTAATGACAGCATTCAGGAAGTTTTAAAAACTGATAAAGATCCGTTTGATTTTCCGGGCTTGGTATTTACAGAATCGGTAGAAGATTCAAAACGTTTGAACTATTTAAAAGAACCCTGTGTAATTATTTCTGCAAGCGGTATGGCTGAAGCAGGAAGAATAAAACATCACATAAGCAACAATATTGAAAACAGCAGGAACAGTATTTTACTTACAGGATATTGCGAACCCCATTCACTTGGTGGACGCTTAAAAAACGGCGACAAAGAAGTAAGAATATTTGGGCAATGGCATCAGGTAAATGCAGAAGTGGGGCAGATAAGGAGCATGAGTGCACACGGCGATTATAATGATCTGCTACATTTTTTAGAATGTCAGGATCCATCGAAAGTAAAAAAGGTATTTTTAGTACATGGCGAACCTGATGTACAAAAAGATTTCAGGCAAAAAATATTAGATAAAGGTTTTAAGATTGTTGAAATACCGGCTATGCACCAAGAAGTTGGATTAGATTAATTTTAATTTTGCAGAATCTTCAAAAAATTTGGTTAACAAAACCTAAGTTTATATATTTGCAATCCGAAAACGGAATGGCGCGTTGGTCAAGGGGTTAAGACGCTTCCCTTTCACGGAAGAGTCACGGGTTCGATTCCCGTACGTGCTACACAAAAGCCTTTCAGTAATGAAGGGCTTTTTTAATTTTGCAAGATTAATAATAGCAGACTAAATCTGTTTCTTTAATAGCAGATTTTATAAATTCCCTTTCTTGCCTTAAAGTTTAGCTAAGCCCTTCTAACGATTTCTGAATATAAAAAAGTGTTTGTATCAACGATGAGCATTAATTTAAAAAATGGGTTTCGATTGATGCAAAACGAAAGATCAACAATAAGTCTAATCTTATAACATTTGCGACACCACAATGGATAATGCTTTATAAGCATAATCGCGGTTAATTTTTAGAAACTAACATAGAATTATTATAATTTTCTACAACGGCTAATAGATCCTTTTGTTTCGATTTCTTTTTTGTGACGAAGTTTTTAACCTCCGTATTGTTTATTGCATACTAGTTCAGTAATTGTTTGGTATAAGGTATAATCTTACCATTATTACCTTTTTGTAAAAAGAACTTTTAATAAATGTTACTACCATTAAAATACTGAAGGAAATACACATTCACATCTCCTTTTTAATTCCCTAACGGCAAAACCTGGTAACACATTTTTGGCTATATGTGTTTTGTTTGTATTATAAAATTCTCTTTGAGAAATAGCGTAGTAATTATCATCCCTAAGCTTTTATTTGAGTAGGTAATGTCTTGATCTGTTCATTTGCTAAAAGGTACGGTGTATAAATAATACCTGTAACTAATTTGATTTGATTGTATTTTCTTATAGTACCGTCATTCATTTCTATGTAACTATCAGCTTTTTTAGAGGCTTTAACATCTGTCTGCTTTTCAGTTGATGTTTGAGACACAGCAACGGTGTCTTTACCTGTTGCACATGAATTTACCAGTAGCGCTACACAAATTGAAATAATTATTAAATAAATAATATTCGTTTTCATTTTCATAGGTTTTTTAGAAAACGAAATTTAGGTGTTGATATTGTATGAAGGTTTAAAAAATTTATCTTTCTGAAAATGAATGTATTCTTTAAAATCCCTCATTTACCACCTAGACTTTAGGGAACCACCTCTCAGTATTTTTTTAAATAAACCTGAGTTTTTATTTATCAATTAGCACCTTAAAATTATCTGTTTTAAGCCTCTTTTGGCAAGCATATACTCCAATATTTTAATCGTTGCATAATCATAAGGACTTAAACTGTTGTATATGGTTCATAGAAGAAGCCGAGCCTACCAACAATAATTGATAGTTAAAAAATATTGCATAATTGTAAAAAATATGCATTTATGTGCTCAAACTTTTAGTTTCCAATGTAGTAATTATAATTTTTCAAAATTTTCCAGTTCACTTTTAAATCTCCAAATAATTGGTTGAAGTTTATAACCATTCTTGATACCAAAAAAGCGTTACAGCAATAAAGCGCTTTTTTAATTTTACTGATTCCTCAATTAGTATAGTTTTTTCTTTGAAGAGTTTTGTGATTTTTTAAAAGGAATGAAAAGTATCAAAAAATTAAAGACTGTGGTGTTTCTCTTTAGTAATTTGCAGTTGACTATCCTATTTAAACTTGATAGACTTCAATTTATAAACCCAATGAAATATTTAATCAAAATATTAAAAATTATTTCAATTATATTAATTGTAATCGTTGTAGCAGTTGTTCTCGTATTTGGGCACAGAGATATTTCCGTTAATGATTTGAAAGCTAAATATACCAATGGAGCTTCTTCATTTATTACAGTAGATGGTATGCAGGTTCATTTTCGTGATGAGGGAAACAAAGCAGACTCTAACATTATCGTACTCATTCATGGCACTGCATCGAGTTTGCACACTTTTGATGTATGGGCAGATAGTTTAAAAAAAACAAATCGAGTAATTAGAATGGATTTGCCGGCTTACGGATTAACTGGTCCGTTTCCCGATCATAATTATTCAATATCGCATTATACATCTTTTTTACAAAATTTTTTGACTGCTTTAAGGATTAAAAAATGTGTATTGGCAGGTAATTCTTTAGGAGGAGAAATAGTTTGGAACTTTACTCTAAGGCAACCAGGAATGGTAACAAAATTAATTTTAATTGATGCCGCAGGCTATCCCTTAAAATCTAAGAGCGTTCCTATTGCTTTTAAAATTGGTAGAATACCTGTGCTTAATAAAATTCTTACTTATGTAACTCCGAAGTTTATAGTGAAAGCCAGTGTTGAAAATGTGTATTTCGATAAATCCAAAGTGACTGATTCATTGGTACAAAGATATTTTGATTCTACGCTTAGGGACGGCAATCGTCAGGCATTTGTAGATAGATTTAAGATGATGAAAGAGACAAGTGCATGCGCAAATATTAAAAATATTAAACAGCCAACCCTTATACTTTGGGGTGCAAACGATTTACTAATCCCTATAGAAAATGCAAAAAGATTTCATCAAGATTTGCCACTGAACACGCTGGTAATATTAGACAAATCAGGACATGTGCCTATGGAAGAAAGCCCTGTCGAAAGTTTAAAACCTGTCATTTATTTTCTAAAACGTTCTTATTAATCTTGAGAACATTTTTACATTAATTTTAAATACGGATGTACTACCTAAAATTCCTTCCCGCATAAAAAACACTTTCCTCCTCTTCGCCCTTCAATTTGGGCTTGTTGTTTTGTGCATGTGTTGGTATAGATATTTCATCAGCAAATGATAATGTTAGTAACTGCGGGTTATCATTATTAGGTGCGGTAAGTTGGCGCAAAAGTTTTGAAAAATCAAAACACTTTTTTACAATAACATGAATTACTTCGCCTTCAATTTGTACCGTACCTTCTACCATTATTAATTTAGATTGTAAAATTTCTTTTCTGAATTCATCAAATAATTTTTCAAAAATAACGAGGTTGGCAAAACCG
>JBBRPX010000146.1:0-9377 GCA_038227505.1 Chitinophagales bacterium | reverse complement strand
CTATACGTTACAAGTCCTCGTTTCTCCGCCTCCGGCGGATCCACTGTGGGCTTTCCACTGCTATCCCGCCGCTCTTGAGCAGTAGATCATTTTTCAACTTTTATTATGTTTTATTTTTGCCGTAGGCGTCGTCAATTTGAAAACTGCGTATTTTCTACTAAGGTTAAAAACATTCCTTACAAGTTGCTCTTTCAAGAATTTACACTTCATTAAGTCTGTGTGCTGAGGACCTTTATGACAATATTTTTGTAGGTTTTTTATTATCGTCAATTGCCACAAAAGTAAAAGAGCCGGTAATAGCTTTCTCTCTTTTATTTTCATACATCTGCTCAATGTAAATTTCCACCTTTACATCTAAACTCGTAGTACCAATTTTAGAAACTTTCCCAACCAGCTCAATGATGGTACCTGCAGGTATCGGCATTTTAAAATCTATTCTATCGCTGGAAACCGTAACACATCTTTTTCTTGTAAATCGGGTAGCTGTTATAAATGCTACCTCATCCATTAAGTGCATGGCCGTACCGCCAAACAAAGTATCGTAATGGTTTGTTGTATTTGGAAACACCGCTTTAAAAATGCGTGTTTCACTCAATTTTATTTGTTCTTCTAAATTCATAATTATTCTAAATAGGAAATTATTTTATCGCTACCGTTTTTCTCAAAGCCAAGTATAAGCCTACACCCCAACCCGTAACTATTAACTCGCAACCCGAAATCCAAACCCGCAACTCAATTTTTTTTAAACCCATACACACAATGCCTGCAGCCGCTTTCACAGCAATAACCTCTCAGCATATGATACATTTCTGTAAAAACCCAGTTGTTATTTTCTAAGTAATAATGCAGGCCTTTTACAAACATTTCTTTTTGGGTAGGAAAAATATAAGACTTGGATATTTCTATATCCTCGTTTAATTTTTGAAGGCAGTTTATGCACAAACAATCAAAATTTGTTTTTGCTAAAAACTCTTGAGTCGCTTCGGTCAACACAATTGTGTTACACTGGCAATTTGCAATATCCCCTACTTTACAAACAAATAATTCGTGGCATTTTGGGCAGTATTTTTCTTCGTGCTTAGGCATTGGCAGTACGTAATGCAGGCACTTGTTTTTGTGCTAAAGCAAAGCCGCCAAATAAAACAGCACAATAAAATAAATCACCCATTAAAGTACCTTTTACAAAAGGTATTCCGGCAGCATAGCATTGCATCAATCCACCAAAGTTTTGCGGGTAAGTGCTACCCGGCCAGCAACCAAAATTGCTTACAAGAAAAAATATAATAGAGGAAGCAAGTGCGCCTATCAAAACTGTTTTGCTGTTAACCTTTTTCATGATAAAAAAACCAGCTATCACAATCAATATATATGCTGCATACTGCCAGTAAAAGCCTTCTGCAAACCAGGTAAAGGTTGGATAGTATTTTGCGTAAATAACATTGTTAATGAACAAATCGCTTACCCAGGTTGCAGCAAGTGGTATCAACAGCGCCATCCATTTTTTACTAAAATGAGCAGCCCCAAAAATTCCTATTGCACCCAATGGCGAAAAATTAAAAGTGTGCGGAATCATCCTGCTAAAAGCCGCAAGTACTATCAATGCAATCAAAATTCCATAACGCAGGTTCACTTTTTCTGTTGTCATATATTCAGTTTGTAAAATGTATTGCTGCAAATATAAAACAATACCACAGTTGTTCATAATATTCATTATTAAATACCTGGACCGTAAATTAATCTACCCACTTAAACCATTGGCAATTCAAAGACTATATTTACAATAAAAATGCGCTTCCTATTCTCCATACTTTTTAGTCTACTATATGTTATCTCTCCTGCCCAATTTATAACAGAAGAGAAAACGCTGAGTACTTCTACCGGTAATTTAGCTGGTACATTAATATTACCCACCTCAGGTAAAATTTTTAAATTAGTTGTAATACAGGCGGGCAGCGGCGCCACTGATCGCAATGGCAATAGCGGTAATGCCTTAAGAGCAAACTGTTACAGGCTTATGGCTGAAGAACTTTCAAAAAAAAATATAGCTACGCTACTTACAGATAAACGAGGGATTGCTAAAAGTGCGGGAGCTATGAAGAGCGAGGCTAGTCTTCGGTTTGATGATTATGCAGACGATCTTGCAGGATGGATAAGTTTTATGAAGAAAGACAAGCGCATTGGTAAAGTATTTATAGCGGGTCATAGTGAAGGGTCATTGGTAGGAATGCTGGCGGCCCAAAAAGAAAAAGTAAATGGTTACATATCTATTGCTGGTGCGGGAGAAAGTATAGATAAAATAATTGTTTGGCAATATGCGCAACAATTACCAAAAGCTGCTGTAGTGGTAGATTCTCTTTTAAACAGAATGAAAAACAACCAAAAAATAGATACTGTTCCGCCTTATTTACTTTCTATTTTCCGCCCATCGGTGCAACCATATATTTTATCGTGGATGTTGCACGACCCCTGCGCAGAAATAAAAAAATTAAATATTCCAATCCTAATTTTGCAGGGCACTACAGATATTCAGGTAGAAGTTAAACAAGCAGAACTGTTGAAAGCCTGCAAGCCGGAAGCCACGCTCAAAATTATTACAGGGATGAACCATATTTTAAAAGAAGCCCCATTGGATAGAAGTAAAAACATTGCCACATATACCAACGAAACCTTACCATTAATGCCCGGACTTGTTGATACAATTGTAAAATTTATAAATAAAAAATAAGCCGCATCAATGAATTATTTAGCCCACGCATATTTATCGTTTAATAATACTGATTTACTTGTGGGCAATATGATAAGCGATTATATAAAAGGAAAAAAACAATTTGATTATCCCGCTGCAATACAAAAAGGAATAAAGTTGCACCGTGCTATTGATGAATTTACAGACAATCACCCGGCCACTTTCGAAATAAAAAAATTTTTTAAGCCTGCTTACCGACTTTACGCCGGTGCTTTTGCGGATGTCACTTACGATTATTTTTTAGCCAACGATGTAAAAATATTTGCTACTGCAAACGATCTAAAAATATTTACACAAAATACTTATCAGTTGCTTCAGGCGCAATTTGAGCATTTCCCGGAAAAATTTGCGAATATGTTTCCTTACATGCAGGAGCAGGACTGGTTGTACAATTACAGATTTAACGAAGGCATGCAAAAAAGTTTTGGCGGGTTGGCAAGGCGTGCTAAATACATTGAAGAAACAGATACGGCCTATCAAATCTTTTTAGATAATAAAGATGATATTAACCATTGGTACGAAATTTTTATGTCCGATGTTAAATTATTTACCGTTAATAAAATTGCAGAATTATTAAACAATTGATTTTTTATCTTTGAAATAAAAAAAATGAAAAAATTACTATTCGTTTTCTTAGCAGGATTAATTTCCACCGTTAGCGTTTTTGCACAATCGCCTATCCCTGTTCTTGATAAGTCTCCAATGGATATATCAACTTATCCCGCCGGTTACAGTGTATTAAAATTACAAGGTAAAAATCCTGATGCCTTAGCAGCCAGAGTAATTTACAGCCGACCACTTAAAAATAACAGAGTGATCTTTGGGCAACTTGTTGAATATGGTAAGGTTTGGAGATTTGGTGCAAACGAAAATACAGAAATTGAGTTTTTTAAAGATGTTACCATTAACAATACAAAAGTGAAAAAAGGTAAATACGCCATATTTGCAATCCCTCAAACTGATAAATGGACCATCATAATAAATAAAGATTTAAACAGTTGGGGAGCTTACAGTTACAAACAGGACAACGACGTTTTAAGAGTTGATGTACCAGTGCAAACAACAACTGATACTGCTGAAGCTTTTTATATTTACTTTGATAAAGCAAATAACGGATTTGCCTTAAACGCAGGTTGGGATAATATGAAAATAACCTTACCTATTTCAATGTAATAATATGTTTAGAATTTATACCGGTCTATTTTTCTTTCTAGTGTTAGGTGTTTCTTCGTGTGAAAATAATTCAGAAAAAGTTAGTAAAATTGAATCCAAAATTGAAACAAATATAAATGATACAAATCCTTACGTAAAAGCAGATCAATCCGGCTTAGATATAAGTTGGTATCCGGTTAATTATCCAATTGAAAAAATGAAGGGAAATGATTCACTTCATTTAATTGCGAAACTAATTTACAGTAGACCACACAAAAAAGGAAGAGTGTTATTTGGAGAATCAAAAGAAAGCTTGTGTAGCTATAGCACTCCTTGGAGACTTGGTGCAAATGAGGCTACAGAAATACATTTTTTTGAAAATGTAAATATTGCAGGGACAAACATTGCTAAGGGTGCTTATGTTTTATACTGTATTCCTCATGCTGATAGATGGACAATTATTTTTAACAGCAACCTCAACACCTGGGGGTTGCATATTAATGAAATGAAAGATGTTTTTAAAACAGATATACCTGTGCAAAAACAAGACCCTGCGATTGAAGATTTTACAATGGTTTTTAAAGAAAATAACAATGGAGCCGATTTAATTATGGCTTGGGATAATGTAAAAACTATTTTACCAATTGTGTTTTCAAAGTAATTTGAAACCATTCAAATTCACTTCTATTTTTATATAACGCTTTCCACACATTGTAATTATATTTACAAATGTGTGGAATTGCAGGTATCATTTCTCCTCAAAAATCTATTATAAAACCGACATCGTTAAAAACGATGTCAGACTCTCTTTCGCATAGAGGCCCTGATGGGGAAGGCTTTTGGATTAACAAAGAAAATACCGCGGGCTTATCTCACCGGCGGCTCGCTATAATTGATCTGTCTGATGCTGCGGCACAGCCTATGCATTATTTAAGCAGGTACAGCATCGTTTACAATGGCGAAATTTATAATTACAAAGAACTAAAAGCCGACCTGCAGAAAGCAGGATATCATTTTACAACACAAAGTGATACAGAAGTTATACTTGCAAGTTTTGACTTTTATAAACAAGATTGTGTAAAATATTTTGATGGTATGTTTTCATTTGCTATTTGGGATGAAAAATTAAACGAACTTTTTTGTGCCAGAGATATTTTTGGTGAAAAACCTTTTTACTATTTTTTAGATAATGCTGTATTCGCATTTGCCAGCGAAATGAAAGCTTTATGGGCTGTAGGAGTTAACAAAAGTGCAGATGAAAAAATGATGGTCAATTACCTTGCGTTAGGTCAAGTTCAAAATGCAGCAAACAAATCTCAAACATTTTACAAGGATATATTCTCTTTACCACCTGCACATACTGGTTTGCTTTCATTAAAAAGTATGCATTTTACACTTTCCAGGTACAGAGATATTGATAAAGAAAACACAATAAAAATTACTGAAAAAGAAGCAATTGAAAAGTTCGAATTCTTGTTAGAAGGTTCTATAAAGCGTCGTTTGCGAAGTGATGTTGCAATTGGTTCTAGTTTAAGTGGTGGCATCGATAGCTCAACAATTGCATATTTCATTAAGCAAAATGGCTTAACAAATAAGACCTTTAAAACTTTTTCTGCTGTATTTCCCGGTTTTAATAAAGACGAAAGTATTTTTATAAAAGAGGTTTGTAATAATTTTAGACTTGATAATTTTACTGTAACGCCAAATAGTGACGGGCTTTTAAAAGATTTTGATAAGCTTTGTTACCACCAGGAAGAACCGTTTCCATCATCGAGTATTTACGCACAATACAAAGTTTACGAACTGGCAGCAGCAAACAATATTAAAGTATTGCTGGATGGACAAGGTGCAGATGAAACCTTGAGTGGTTACACAAAATATTTGCATTGGTATTTACAGGAGCTGAGCGCAAAAGGACAATATTTAGAAGCAAAAAAACAAAGGCGTTTATTGGAAAAAGCTAACATTCCTTTAAAATGGGATTTTAAAAATATATTAGCAGCCCACTTACCATCTCACACAGCATTGGCGTTGGAAAAAAGAGAATATAAAAAAATTGTAAATAGCCAGTTTATAAACAACCAACTCTTAAAAAAAATAAAAGGAAAAGAATGGCTGGGTATTCACAAACCCGTGGTATCAAAACTTAATGACATTCTCTATAACAATACTATTCAGCATGGGTTGGAAGAGTTGTTGCGCTTTGCAGATCGGAACAGCATGGCACATGGAACAGAGGTTCGACTTCCATTTTTAAATTTTGAACTCGTAAATTTTATTTTTTCCCTCCCTTCATCATTTAAAATAAAAGACGGATTTACTAAATACATATTGAGAAAAACAATGGCAGGAAAAATCCCTGATAAAATTTTATGGAATACCAATAAAATTGGATTTGAAACACCTCAAAAAAGCTGGATGGAAAACAGCGAAATGCAGGAAATGATTTTTTCATGTAAAGAAGCACTCGTGAAAGATAAAATTTTGAATGCGACTGTCTTAAAAACCAAAATAGCACCTAAACATGCCCATGAGGCAGAAAATATCGATTGGCGTTTTCTAAATCTTGCTAAAATTTTATAATTTCTAACAGTATAAAATTGTATTAAGTATGCCTTTAAGTTTATTTTGGGTTAATTTTGCACCACAATAATTCAAAAAATATGAGCAACAATTCGCATAAATTAGGTACAAAATTTATACACGCAGGTACAGTTCCTGATCCTAGTACCGGCGCTATTATGACGCCTATTTATCAAACGAGTACGTATGTACAGGCAGCACCCGGCGTAAACCAAGGTTATGAATATGCACGTAGCCAAAACCCTACAAGAAAAGCTTTAGAAGATGCGCTTGCAACCATTGAAAATGGAAAACATGGTCTTGCATTTGGAAGCGGTGTTGCAGCAACAGATGCGGTCATAAAATTATTAAACCCAGGCGATGAAGTGATTTGCGCCAATGATATGTATGGCGGCACTTACAGACTTTTTACCAAGATATTTGAAAAGTACGGCATTAAATTTATTTATGTTGACACAACAAATGTTACAAATATCGAAAAAGTTGTAACCCCAAAAACAAAATTGATTTGGATTGAAACGCCTACAAATCCATTGATGAATATTACAGATATAAAAGCCGTTTCTTTTATATCAAAAGCTGCGGGTGCATGGCTTTGTGTTGATAATACTTTTGCATCGCCATACCTTCAAAACCCATTAGACCTTGGTGCGGATATAGTAATGCACTCAGCAACAAAATATCTTGGCGGACACAGCGATGTTATACAAGGTGCATTGATGATGAATGACGATTCACTAAGAGATCAATTATATTTTATACAAAAAAGTTGTGGTGCAGTGCCTGGTCCAATGGATTGTTTTCTGGTATTGAGAGGAATTAAAACTTTGCATGTACGTATGAGACAACATTGCGAAAACGGTATTGTTGTTGCAAATTTTTTACGTAACCACCCTAAGGTTGAAAGGGTATATTGGTGTGGTTTTGAAGATCATCATAACTATGCTATTGCAAAAGCACAAATGCGAGGTTTTGGAGGTATGATGAGTTTTGTTTTAAAAGATGACAGCATTGCCGCTGCAACCAAAGTTCTAACATCAACCAAGCTATTTGCGTTGGCAGAAAGTTTAGGTGGCGTTGAGTCTTTAATTAATCATCCTGCAAGCATGACACACGCAAGCATACCAAGAGAAGAAAGAATTAAAAATGGTTTAGCTGATGGACTGATAAGATTGAGTGTAGGTATTGAAGATGCAGAAGATTTGGTGGAAGATTTAATGATGGCGATTGGATAGATTAGTTTGCACTTAGCAATTACCAAAAACAAGTATTCTGCTTAAACATTATAATTTTTTCTCTGCAGGGAACATAGGTTCAAAATTTAATAAAAATTGATCGATAAAAAACTTAAAGATTTCCTTAATAAAAAGGTTGATGAATATAATCAACCTTTTTTTATTGGACCAGATCCTATTTGTATTCCTCACTTATTTACAAAAAAACAAGATATTGAAATAGCAGGTTTTTTTGCAGCTATTTTTGCATGGGGTAATCGCACAACGATCATCAACAAAAGCAAAGAGTTAATGCAGTTGATGGACAATGCACCTCATCAATTTTGTTTGCATCATAACTCGAGCGACCTTGAAAAATTATTAAATTTTAAGCACCGCACTTTCAACCCTACTGATCTTTTATATTTTATAGATTTTTTTCAGCACCACTATAGCGAAAATGAATCTTTAGAATCTGCTTTTACACAATTTTTAAAAAAAGGCGACGTAAATATTGAGAATGGATTAAACGGGTTTTACAATTATTTCTTTTCGTTGGAGCATGTTCCAAAACGTACATTAAAACATATTGCATCTCCTGCAAAAAAAGCAAGTTGTAAAAGGTTAAATATGTTTTTGCGATGGATGGTGAGGGATGATAACAAAGGAGTAGATTTTGGGATATGGAAAACCATCTCCCCATCGCAATTAGTGATCCCCTTAGATTTGCACGTAGCAAGAGTAGCAAGACACTTTGGACTTTTAACAAGAAAACCTACAGACTGGCTCGCTGCTGTAGAACTTACAGAAGCTATGAAAACATTAGATAAAAAGGACCCTGCAAAATATGATTTCGCACTTTTTGCATTGGGCGTTTTAGAAAAATTCTAGTTATGAAGAATGAAATAGTACGTGTAGTAAATGATTCGTTCGGTTTAGAAACCACCGAAATTAATTTTGTTGAGTTTCTAACTGAAAAAATAAATTACCTCATCGTTAATGACTTTAATAAACTCATTTATATTCTCTACAGAGCAGATATAAATGAAACTAAATTAAATAAACTTTTAGCAGAAAACAAAAAAGCAGATGCAGGCAAAATAATTGCCGCATTATTTATTCAACGACAGTTGCAAAAAATAAAAAGTAGGGAAGAAAGCAAATTAAACAGCGAAAATATTTCAGACGAGGAACGCTGGTAATTAAGCAGATTTTTTTGTGAACATTAATTCTTTCACTTTGTCTTTGTCTTCTTTTTCTTGCTTAAGATCGAACATAGTACCAAATACATGATCCCAAAAAGTACTGCTTACACCAAACCCCATATCACTATGCTTATAGTGATGTAAATGGTGGTTTCTCCACAACCCTTTCATCCATTTAAAAGGAGGATTCCAGGCATGTATAGCAAAATGCATTGTACCGTACATTAAATAACCGAACATAAAACCCGGAAAGAAAGCAAAGACATTTTTACCCATTATCAGATAGAATAAAAAGAAAAACAAAGCTGCAATAATTAAACTAGGAGCTGCGGGCATAAACAACCTTTCTTTATCTCGGGGATATTCATGGTGATTGCCGTGCAAAACATAATTAATTCTTTTACCTTTTTCAGTTTCCGGGTGATAATGGAAAGCAAATCGATGTAAAATATACTCCGTCAAAGTCCAAACAAAAAT
>JBBRPX010000145.1:0-9379 GCA_038227505.1 Chitinophagales bacterium | reverse complement strand
GTTCATTACAAAATGATAACCCAAAGCCTGGTTTATATGCCAGCTAAACTGGTAGTCTTTTACCGGCGCAACAATACCCAGCAAACAAGTGCTGTCAAAGAATTCTTCAATTAATGTTTCGGTATCTATTTTAAGTTTCATGAGAAGCCTCTCCCCCCGCCCTCTCTGGAGGAGAGGAAGCCGGTTCGTAATTATTAAAAGTTATTTTACAAATTAATGTTTTATTCGAAAAACTCACCCCCGCCTTTTCAAAGGAAAGGAGCCACACTCTGATTATACAAAATCACTTTACATCTTCAGAGTTTAAAGTCCTCTCCTTTAGAGAGGATCTAAGTGAGGTTCGTTGTGTGAACCTTTTTGTCCAAATTTCACCCCCTCTTTCCAAAAACCTCACCCGCGCCTCTCTCCCGCAAAAAAGCGGGACAGGCAAGAGAGTAGCCAGACTCTGATTATATAAAATTACATTACATTTTCAGAGTCTAAAAGTCCTCTCCTTTGGAGAGGATTTAGGTGAGGTTTTTGTTTTGCTTTTAAAACCTCACCCCCGCCTCTCCAAAGGAGAGGAGCCAGACTCTGACACTTTTATATTCGTTAAAGTATTAGAAAATAAAGTCCCCCTTCGGGGGATTTAGAGGGCCCTTAAAAAGTCACCACCAATTCCATCACCTCCTTTCCCCTCACTAATTTTACTTTTGTACTTTCTCCTTTATTAAATTTATTCAAAGCGTCCATGTAACCCTGCACATCACTAAATTTATGTTCGCCGAGCTGGGTTAATACATCCCCTGTTTTTATACCCGCTTTTATGCCTGGTCTGTTTTCAGATATACCATCTACCAAAATACCGTTGCCGCTAAAAGTATAATCAGGCATTATTCCCATGCTTACTTTAAAACTGCTTTTACCCACAGATACTTCCCTGGTTTTTGTAAAAGCAAGTTTATCCATTTCGTTTGTTTGCGCAATTATGTTTTCTATGTATTTAATAATTTGTAATTCTCCTTCGTAATTTATTTTATCTGCGTCATCGGTTGGTTTGTGGTAATCTTTGTGGCTGCCCGTAAAGAAAAACAATACCGGAATATCTTTCTTGTAAAAGGATGTGTGGTCACTTGGTCCGCTGCCGCTGCTGTCTACATTTATTTTAAAATAGCCATCTTTTGTATTGATAATTTTTCCCCATGTTGGCGATGTGCCGTACCCACCAATCGTGAGACCGTGAGTGCTGTCGTTCAGCCTTCCCACCATGTCCATATTTATCATATAGTTCACCGTTTTTAAGTCAAGTCCGGCATGCTCTGTAAAATATTTTGAACCAAACAAACCCAGCTCCTCTCCCGAAAATGCAACAAACAAATAATTGTATTTTTTGTAAGATGATTTTTTTAATTTCTTAGCCAGTTCAATCAATGCCGATGTGCCACTTGCATTATCATCTGCACCGTTGTGTATCATAGGCGTGGGACCCGTGTACAAAGAATTATGATCTTCGCCATAACCAAGGTGATCGTAATGCGCACCAAGAATAACTGTGTTGGTTGCTTTGTTATTTATGTAACCAATTACATTATGCCCGGTTTTTATTTTTGCTGTAACAGAAATTGATGCCGTTGCTCCTTGTAAACCGTTGGTTAAACTACTTCTTAAAATTTCTTTTACATAAATAACCGGTATGGCAAGCGTGGGCGTTTTGTCTTTCTCATCAAATTTTAGATCGTCTTTTATTGTACCGGTGTTTGTAAAAATTATCAGCTTTTTATTTTTTGAAATTTGGTCATTGCAAACACTCAATATTCTTTCTTTTAAATCGAAATGCGGATTGTTTTGGTTTTCTTTTAATAAGTCTGCCAGATCAAAAAAAACTATATTTTTTTCAATTTCGTCTAATGCCGTTGTTGGAAGGTTTCCCGAAAATGCAAAAGGAAAAAAATGTTCTGTTTCTGAATAGGCTATATCTCCAATAATAAAAGACGTGTTTTTTCCTATTTCTCTTCCTTCATTTACTTCAAACTCCTGTACATATTTTTTATCTGTTGTAAAACTTTGCAAGCCGGCTTTTTTAAATTCAGTTTGGATAAATTCATAGGCTAATATTTCGCCGGCCGTTCCTGTGCGCCTACCTTCCAATTTATCATCAGCTAAAAAGTTAATGTTCTTTTTTAGTGCTTTTATTACTTTTTTTTCCTCCTTTGTTTGTTGGGCAAATACATTAACAGAACAAAAAAGCAATGCAGCTAAAATAAATTTCATGGTTTGTTTCTTTATAGATCGGCAAAGTTATTCAATGCTGTGTTAGCATTTTCGCAAAAGTTTTAATTTTAAACGAAGGCGCATAATTTTACACATATCATAAAAGTTAAAGTACTTTTTAGTGAAATTTTGTGCAGCCAATCTTTTATTAGATTTGCAAAAATTAAAAAGGACGAGGAATGAGTACCAAAGAACGTAAAGAGATTGAAAAGGAAAACCGACGAAAATTAATTTTAGATGGTGCCGAACAAGTGATGCGCCAGCACGGATTACATGGGTTAAGCCTCGAATTGATTGCACAGGAAACACAACTTGCAAAAGGAACAATTTATTTATACTTTAAAAGCAAGGAAGAAATATTGAGTGTGTTAAGCATTAAAGCAAGAATTCTTTTGTATTCTGAATTTCAAAAAATTGAAAAAAGCAAGGACACAGAAATCGATAAATTAAAAGCTATTATCAACGTAAACTACCAATTTTATAAAAAAAAGCCATTGAACTATGATTTAATGTCTTTATATGAAGTAAATAACAAACTTACAGAAACAGAAGAAATGCAGCAGTCTGGTGATAATATTACCAAACTTATTGTAGGAATAGCTACTAAAGCACAAAAAAACGGTACATTAAACCCCAATATTAATCCGCTAATTTTATCTATGGGTTTGTGGGGAATGTCAGTAGGAATGTTGCAATTAATTAAAGTACGGGGTTCAATAATGAAGGAAAAATTAAACATTACTGAAAAAGAATTAGTTAACACCTTTATAGAAATGTTAGAAAACGGCGTAAGAAAATAATTTTTTCCAAAAAAATGAACGCAATTCATTTTGTGAACTATATTTGTAAAAAATTACAAAAATGACCTACCCGCTCAAAAAGCGAATACCAATTTATGCATTCGGTATTTGTTTCTTTATTACGAATGCTGCGTTTGCCCAGCTACAGAAAATGTTGACTCTGGATGATGCCATTGCTTTAAGTATTGCGCACAGCAGGCAATTAAAAATTGACAGTACCCAACTTCAAATTGCAGACTCAAAAATTAGGCAGGTTGAAAATATGCAGTTGCCACAAGTGGGCGTAAACCTAAGCTATATACGAATTAGCGACAACATCACTCCATTTAAAGCCAATTTTCCGTCCGGTGAAGTGATCTTGAATCCTCAAATACTTAATCAATCTTTTAACTCATTGCAAATCAGACAACCTGTTTATGTGGGCGGAAAAGTAAAAAGCGGCATCGAACTGCTAAAGCAAGAAAAGCAGACCATTTATTTTGATATAGAAAAAAATAAATTAGATGCTGCATATAGCATTACTACTTTGTGGTACAATCTGTTTGTACTAAAAGAAACCAGAAAAATTATTGAAGCCAATATTCAATTACTGACCAATCAGCAAAAGGATGCGCAAAATTTTGTAGACCAAGGCGTCATTTTAGCCAACGATGTTTTAAAGATTGATTTAGCAACTACAAATTTAAGGTCGAGCTTAACAGACATTAACAGTAATATCAATCAACTTAAATACAATATCAGTTTGCTTACGGGTTTAGATTCCAAAACAAATATTGACATCCCCGAAACATTACCAGGCAATCCCAAACAAAATGGTATGTTAGGGGATTATATAAACGCTGCTTTAAAAAACCGACCTGAATTAAAGGGATTGAACATACGCCAAAAACAGTCAGATGTAGGATTAAGACTAACCAAAACAGATTACCTGCCTACGGTTAGTTTTGGCGGCAATGTAAATTATAACCAACCAGAGCAAAGGCTGTTTCCAAACACGGCACAATTTACAGGTACATGGAATGCAGGTGTTTTTCTTAACTGGAACCTATCAAATCTTTACACCAACAAAGAAAAAGTAAAAGAAAGTAAACTAAATATTATAAAGGTAAATCAAGCTTTAGACCAGGCAACAGAAGGCATACAAATAGAAGTAAATACTGACTACAATAATTATTTACAGGCCACTGAAAAAATAAACATAGCAACCAAAGAAGTAGAACTCGCTACCGAAAATTTTAGGGTAGAGCAAAACCGTTTTTCCAATAACATTACTACACCTACAGAGTTTTTAACCGCCAATACACAATTGGTGCAATCAAAAATAAATCTTACCGCAGCTACTGCAAATGCAGAATTAGCTTACAAAAAATTATTAAAGTCAACCAATTCAAAAAATTAAAAAATTACAGCTAAAATGAAACAATTACACCAATTAATATTGATAGCAACTACCATAGTTTTTGCGGGTTGTTCAGGTAAAGAGAAAACAGATAATGCACAATTAGAAACAAACATCAGCCCTGTTATTCCCAAAATAAACAGCACAGTCGTAAAAGTTTATGTAGAAGATAACCAAGCTGTAAAAGAAGGAGACACGTTAGTTTTATTAGATGATGCTGATTACAAAATAGCCGTACAGCAAGCTGAAATTGCAGTAGCAGTTGCAATGCAAAACGTACAGTTATCTAGAAGTACAAGAGGTACCGCATCTTCTTCCGTGTCATCTGCAGCTGCTAATTCAAGCGCTGTTGCAGCTAATATGTCTTCTGCAAAAGCCGGGGTAGAGGCTGCAAAAGTTCGTGTAGATGTAACGACAAAAAACTACCAGCGCTTTAAAAATTTATTGGACCAAAAAAGTGCTACACAGCAGCAGTTTGATGGTATAAAGGCAGAAAAAGAAGCAGCAGAAGCACAACTAAAAATGGCAGAATCGCAAATAGGTTCATTGAACGAACAGATAGCAGCATCAAAATACCAGGTAGCAACTACACAGACTACGGTTATAACATCTGATAATGGAATAGGGTTAGCGGAGCTTTCTGTGAGGCAGGCGGAGAACAGTTTAGCAGCAGCCAAATTGCAATTGTCGTATTGTGCTATTACTGCACCGGGCAATGGAATAATCTCTAAGAAAAATGTACAAAAAGGACAAGTAGTATCCATCGGGCAACCATTGATGGCAGTTGCAGACAATCAAACAATATGGGTTGTAGCAAACTTTAAAGAAACACAGATAGAAAATATGAGGGTTGGGCAAGAGGCATTTATTACAGTAGATGCTTATTCGGACAAAGATTTTAAAGGGAAAGTAGCGTCATTTTCGCAGGCAACCGGTTCAAAGTTTTCATTGTTACCGGCGGACAATGCAACAGGAAATTTTGTGAAAGTAACGCAACGCATCCCTGTAAAAATAGAATTTACAGATGCTGAAGATGCTAATTATCCGTTGCGTGCAGGTATGAGTGTAACCGTAAAAGTCAAAACCAAATAAACACATCATGGAGACCATCACCTTACAAAAACCAACCTATGAAGTTGGTGCAAGAAAATGGTTGATCACCATTACTGTAATTACCTGTGCTATTATGGAATTGATAGATACAAGTATTGTAAATGTTGCCACCAGGCAAATTGCCGGAAATCTTGGTGCAACCATTGAAGAAACCGCTTGGGTAATTACAGCTTACGCTATTTCCAACATCATCATTATTCCATTAACCGGATTTTTGAGTAATATTTTTGGTAGAAAAATTTATTTCACAGCATCCGTTATACTCTTTACGGTTGCATCTTTTTTATGTGGTTTTTCAAGCTCTATTTGGATGCTTGTTTTTTGGTGATTTGTGCAAGGTATTGGCGGTGGTGCATTATTGGCTACGGCACAAACTGTTTTAGTGGAAACTTTTCCGCCAGAAGAAGTAGATAAAGCCAATGGCATTTTTGGAGCAGGTATAGTGATGGGGCCAACTTTGGGCCCTTTACTTGGCGGTTATCTAACGGATAATTTTTCTTGGGGATGGATATTTTATGTGAACATTCCCATTGGCATTATTGCTACATTTTTATCGTGGAAATATATTAAAGGAACAAAATCCAAACTTGAAGGAAAGGTTGATTATCTGGGTATACTTTTTTTAATTGTTGGTATTGGTGGGTTACAATTGGTATTGGAGGAAGGAGAAAGAAAGGATTGGTTTGCAAGCAACTTTATTATTGTATTTGGTATATTATCGATTGTAGGAATTGCTGCTTTTATTTGGCGGGAGTTAACTATAAAAAACCCGGTGGTAGATTTAAAAGTACTCAAAAACAGAAACGTAATTGTTGGTGCTGCATTAAGTATGGCGTTTGGTATGGCAATTTATGTTTCCGTGTTTTTGTATCCGGTGTTTGTACAATCCTTTTTGGGCTGGAATGCTACGAGAACCGGATTGCTGATTTTACCAAGCTCCTTTTTAACCGGTATGCTGATGGGTTTAAATGCCACACTTCTGCAAAAAGGAGTAAGCCCCAAAACTCTTGTTATTATTGGATTTAGCGCCGTAATTGGCTATGAATTTATTACCTACTTTCAAGCTACACCAACATCTGGTGAGTGGGATTGGTTTTGGCCGCAAATGATACGGGGCTTTGGCTTCGGGTTTATTTTTGTGCCGGTTGCAGGGTTAATGTTATCAGGCTTAAAAGGCAACGATTTAGCACAAGCATCCGGGCTTTCAAATATGCTTCGTTTGCTGGGCGGCGCAGTAGGAATAGCTGTAACCAACACTTTTGTTACAAGAAGATTTGCAACACATAGAGGTGATTTAATTGGTAATGTTTCTATGTACAATCCAGAATCGAACGAAAGATTTTATGGGCTGGTGAAGGGTTTTCAAAGCCAGGGTAGAACTTTACAGGAAGCACAACAAATGGCAGCGGGGGCAATTGAGGGTGCGGTATCTACACAATCTGCAATAATTAGCTATGCAGAAGGCTTTTTACTGATCGGTATCATTTGCCTTGCAGTATTGCCACTTGTATTTTTTGCCAAAATAAAAAAAGGTGCACAAGCAGATTTAGGTGGCATTCATTAACCAAATACATTTATAACTTAAAAATAAATTCACATGAAAAACTCCATTACAATTAAGAAAGAAACGTTGAATTTTTTTAAAGAAATTGAAAAGAATAATAATAAGCCCTGGTTTGAAAAACATAAACCTACCTATGAACTAGTAATAGAAAACTACCTGGCATTTATTGACGAACTGTTGCTTTTAATTAGAAAAATAGAACCTATTCATGAGAAAGATTTAAAAAAATATGCAGGTCGAATTTATCGGGATATTCGTTTTTCAAAAAATAAAACTCCATACAAAAACCATATCAGCGGTTTAATAGAAAGAGCGCCCGATCATAAAAAATGCCCGCTGTATATTCATATTCAACCTGGCGCAAGTTTTATTGGCGGCGGCGTTTGGCAGCCCGAACCAGAGTTATTAAAAAACGTACGGCAGGAAATTGATTACAATGGATCAGATTTTAATAATATCATTAATAAAAAGTCTTTTATAAACTTTTTTGGAACAATTGGCGGCGAAAGTTTGGTTAGGCCACCTAAGGGATACGAAGCAGATAATCCGAACATCGAATTATTAAAACTAAAGCAGTACATCGTAAAAAAAGAATTTACAGATGAAGAAGTTGTCTCTCCCAATTTTGCAAATGATATAGCAGCGGCTTACAAAGAAGCATTACCATTTTTTAAATTTATGGATAATGTGATGGGTGGATAATGATGTAGTATTTTAAAAAATATTTACATTTAATGTCTAAATAAATTGGCTTTCAATAATGATAAAAACAGAAAATTTTAAAAAAGTAGAAGTTGCATCAACTGATCAATTAAGAAATTGGATGATGACTAACCACACTCAAAAAGAAAGTATTTGGCTGGTCACTTACAAAAAACATGTTGCTGATAAATATGTTTCTGTATCAGAAGTTCTGGATGAACTTTTGTGTTTTGGGTGGATTGATGGCATCAGGCGAAAACTTGATGAAGACAAAACGATGCAACTTATTTCGCCTCGGCAAACACAACATTGGGCTCAAACTTATAAAGTAAGATTTGCAAAATTAGAAAAACAAGGGTTGGTAGCGGAAGCTGGAAAAGCGTCGGTTAAAAGATCAAAAGAAAACGGCTCGTGGAATTTTATGGATGATGTAGATGCTTTAATAAAACCTGTAGATTTTATAAAATGTTTAGAAGAAAATCCTCCTGCCATGCTCAACTTCGAAAAGTTTGGCGCATCGAGCAAACGGTTTATTTTACGCTGGATAAAACTATCTAAAACACCAACTACAAGAGCCAAAAGAATTAAAGAAGCAGCAGAACTTGCTGCAAAAAATTTGAAGATTCCGGGTTTGTGACACATATCTTTTTCTGTAACTGCAAAAGAACTTTCACCCACCGCCAAAATCTTCCTGTTTTATAATCTTTATATTTGCAGCCTTAAAAAGAAATTATGTTTAACAAACGCACCAAAATAAAACAATTGCTGGAAGGCGATCAAGCAAACTTTGAAACCACCGTTATGGGTTGGGTCCGCACTTTTAGAAACAACCAGTTTATTGCTTTAAACGATGGCAGCACAAATAATAATTTACAGATTGTAGCTACGCTCGGTTTGCTGGACAATGCAACCATAAAACGCATTACCACCGGCGCTTGTATAAAAGCCACAGGTGAAATTATAGAATCGCAGGGTAAAGGGCAAAGGGTAGAATTGAAAGCAACTTCCATAGAAATTTTAGGAGACAGCGATGCAGAGAAATTTCCGCTGCAACCAAAAAAACACAGCTTGGAATTTTTGCGGGAAATTGCACATTTGCGCATGCGCACAAATACTTTTGGTGCTATTTTTAGAATACGCCATACGCTTTCTTATGCGGTACATAAATTTTACAACGACCGTGGTTTTGTTTGTATGCACACACCAATTATTACAGGCAGCGATGCAGAAGGCGCCGGTGAAATGTTTAAAGTAACTACGCTACCGCTTGATGGAACAGCCCCAAAAAATGAAGATGGTTCTATAAATTACAAAGAAGATTTTTTTGGCAAAAGCACCAACCTTACGGTGAGTGGACAGCTTGAGGGTGAATTGGCTGCGATGTCATTTAGTGATATTTATACATTCGGACCTACATTTCGTGCAGAGAATAGCAATACAACCCGCCACCTTGCTGAGTTCTGGAGGATAGAACCCGAAGTTGCTTTTAATGATCTGGAAGATAACATGAACCTTGCGGAAGATTTTATCAAATACATTATTAAGTATGCG
>JBBRPX010000144.1:0-9407 GCA_038227505.1 Chitinophagales bacterium | reverse complement strand
TCCCACAGGATACCGAAAAATTTTCTGTCTACGGTAAAGAGTTTGGTTTCATCGGGCGATAGATTTGCATAGGTAACGCTATTTTCGTGGCCTGTTTTAATCACAAGTTCTATTTTTTGGGCATAAGCCGTAGTAAGACAAAAACAAAAAATTGCAACAAATACTTTTTTCATACACTAATTTTAATTCTATCATTTCACAATCTCCACTGGAAAATCATTACCAAACCCATAGCTGGCAGGGTACTGGTTATTACTACCATATTTTTTTACCAGTTCAGGTACTTGCACCTGCAAAAAGTTCTTCATCCCGTTTACGGTAATCATTTTATTTGTTGCGGCCTGCCCCTTTAACGCCTGTAACAGAACATAAGTAAATGCACCATGGCCGAGCTCACCAAATTCTTTTGCTGTTTCTGTACTGCCGCTTGCTGCCATCCAATGTGTACCTGTACTGCGGGCAACAACTGCAAGGCTTTTTTGCTGCTCACCATCGTGCTGCAGCATGGCATTAAAAGCACCTGCACTTTGGCAGGCATCTAATATAAACAATTGCTTTTGTGCCTGAATATCTACTGCATACTGCTGCAACTCCTTTGCCGGTATACCGTTTTTCAAAAGACTTTCGCCGCCATTTGCAACATCTGCAGATACCAGGTAAAACTCTTTATTATCCGGATTTATATAACCATGGCCTGCATAATAAAAAACAAAAACATCCTGCTGTTTTGCATCTTTTTTAATTTCGTTAAATGCATTTATAATGCCGACCTTATCAGCCTTAGTATCTGTAATAAAATAAGTTTTTACATTGGCCAATACACTCTTTGCATCTTTTTCAATTTCATCTTTAAAAGATGTTGCATCGGGCAATGCATACTTAAGCGGATTAATTTTGTTTGTATATGCGTTAATGCCGACCACCATCAAGTACATAGTAGCATTTTTATCAACAGTGGAAATAGTTGCAACATTTATTTTGTTTGATGCGGGTGGTGGAGAGGGCTGTGTGCCGCCTGTAGTATAGTTTACGATAATTTCATCTGCCGCACTTTCTGTTCGCTGACTGTTTAATGCAAGTGCCCGAAAATTATTGTTGCCGGGTAAAAGATTTATGGTATATTTTTTTGTTTCTGTGCCATCATTATCCGTTACGAAAAGCCCACGGGTGGCAAGGTTAACCACTTTACCGTTGTGAAATAAACGTATCTCTTCTATTTTATCTTCCGGTGCGGTTGCATTAATGGTAATATCTGCAACGCCTGTTGTATTATTATAAATTGGTGTAGCGTCGCCAACTTCTAAATTCCTTGCCTTTTCTGCATACCTAAGCTTTACCAATGGTTTATTTTTTACATTGTTTATATCCACATCTAGGGAAGCAAATTTTTCCCCCTGCAACAATCTTGGTAATAAATGCGGCGTAAAAAATTTTTCAAACAATGATGAAAGCGGCAGTATTTCTGTGGCTTTGTGAAAATATAAATTACCAAGGGCATCCATCGATGCATCGAAACGACCATCGGGCATAACAACAATCCATTCTGCAGTTTCCCTCACTGAAAAAAATCTGCACAAAATTGAATCGTTGCTGCTTCTTATAATTATTTCTCCATTCCAATCTGCACTTAAATAAAATTTTCCATCAGGTGAATAACTTATTGAACGAACTATTGATGAGTGATCATTCATACTTACAAAGGGTAAAGCTGTTTGCATATCACAATGCTTGATTGATGTTCCGCTGCCGTTCATAACAAAAGATTTTTTATCGGGTGCAACACCAAGCCCCCAAACCGGATAACCGTAAGGGCTTGGCTCTCCATCGCTATATAGCAATGTTGTTTTATTATCTTTTACAGGAGTTGAGAAGATGGCATTTCTTTGAAAAGTATAAATCTGTGCATCATCGGGAGTAAACATTAAGTTTTCACCGGTGACAGTTTTTTCTGCTTCAAAAATTTTTTCGAGTGATGGAACCTTTAAGACAGTTAATGTTTTCAATCCACCAATTATAGCAAGCTCCGTATTATCATGCGAAAAAGTACACATCTCTATACCATCAACTGATTTTTGAGTTGCAACTACCGCATTTGTTGTGAGGTCCCAAATTTTTGTAACGGGATAATTTCCATTATCTACAGCTGCCAGATATTTGTCATTGCTACTGATACAAAATTCTGAAACTATCCCATTATCATAAATAAATTCATGATTTAATTTCCAAGTAGCTGTTGACCATTTTGAAATTTTATCATTTTGGTTAACATAGAAAAAAGTTCCTTTGGTATCGTAATGTATTTTTGAAGCCAAACGGAGAAACTCATCTGCAACTTTTAATTTTTTTATTATTTTGCCGGCCTCTATATCATAAATTAAAACGCCTTGTTCATTGCTTACAGCAATAAATTTTGAATCGGGAGATATGGCAGTGAAAATATTTAAATTAGTACCGGCGATAAATGTAATATCAGGTTTTTTAAATTGAAGTGTATTGTATTCAATTATAGATTCAGATTCAAAAAAAGTGGCAAACAGATGATTGGTATTTTTTTCAACAAACAATTTTATAACCTTAGTTGTATCTGATAAAACTTTTATTGTTTTTAAAGAGGGGAGCGCCAATTTAGAAAGAGAATATAATCCTGTTTTAGCATAAATGAATTCATCGTTATGTGCATCTGAAAAATTGGCAATGTCATGATCATATTCTGTGTTTTTGATTTTACTGATTTGTTTTAAAGTTTCAGCATCATAAGTTATGAGAGAGTAATCGGGTGAGCCGGTATGCACTACTAAATATTTACCGGTACCAACAAAAGCTAAATTTCCTACTTCAATTTTTATTGGCTGACCTAATTTAATTAAATGATTCCATCCGTCGTCATCTTCAGGAATTCTAAAACAGACTAAACCATAACCATCGTCACAACCTACAGCGAGTTTTTTCCCGTCAGGAGAAATAGCTATACTCCTTATATATGAAAAATAATCGTATTTGGTATCATACATTCCATCGTAGGGATTAATTTTTGCTATATGCTTTCGGTCGCTCATTCTCCAAACATTTATAAAGCCGCTGTGATCTGCACTTAATAAATATTTACTGTCCGGCGTAAAGGCAACTGCAGAACATAAACTTTCGAAAGAAAAACTATCTAATAAATTTGTTGTTACTGCATCAATGATGGCAACTTTTTTAGTGCCAGCAGCTGCTATAAATTTGCCATCATTGCTAAATGCAACGCTATATACCTGTTCTTTTTTGCAAAGCATATATTGCTTTATTTGTAAGCCTGTCTTACTATCCCACAGAACTATACTGCCATCTCTACCTGCGGAAGCCATCAATTTTTTACCCGGCGAAAAAGCAATATCATTGATGTGATCGGAGTGTCCGTTTCTTATTACAAGTTCTGTTTTTTGCGCAAAACTGTTTAGTATGTAAAAACAAAAAATTGCAAAAAATATTTTTTTCATAAACGGTTTTTTATTTTCTTACAATTTTTACAACACCTGCTTTAACTCAATACTAAAATCAACTTTCATCTTTAAAATGATCGGGTTGCTGGCATCATCATTTATCCATAATTCTTCGCCATTTTTTGCGATTACTTTTATACATTTTATGTATTTCACTTCATCATCGACAGTAACTGGATAATAAGAATCGTCGCTGTTTTTTTCGCTCACCAACTGAAACTCCTTAGAACCTTCCCATTGATTTGCATTAATAGAAGAATAGCCGTTTGTTTTAAACTCATTAAAAACCTCTTTGCTTATCCACACCGATGTTCTGTCAGTTAGATTTTCCTTCTCACTTCCAAATTTGTTCATCTGGTCGTGGGCGGTGGCAATAGCTTCTTTGCTTATGGTAAACGTTCCTTCATAACCCACACTACCAGTAAGCTTATATTTAAAAGATACCCCATTGTCCATATCAACTACCGGATTGCTTACCCGAAAATCATATTTTATATCGTTAAAATATACTTCATAAATATAGGTTCGCTGCATGCTGGGCTTTATATCAGCAATGATCTGCGGGCAATTAAAAAGTTTGCCATAATAGTCTCCGTCGTCAAACTGAGTTTTTAATATCTGGGCATCTTCGCAGGCTTTCTCGGTGTTGCCCATATTATTATACAACATTGCACGCTGGCCAAAATAATTGCCAAGGCTGTCCTTTTTAATATATTCCGTTGCTTTGTCAATACCATCCTGATAACGCTTGTCTTCTCTATAAAAACCGAAATAATCTTTTAAAATATCGTACGATGTATTGCCCGAGGCTATTTCATTTTCAAGCATTTTATATGCATCCGGTTTTTTATCACTACCAAAAAGCACTATTGCATAAAGCTGCACAAAACTTTTTTTATACTCGTTGTTTAAAAGTTCATATCCTTTTTTGGCATTGCTCACTGCATCAACAGGCTTTCCATCATCTGCAAGCTGCGCAGCCTTATACATATAAGGAATACCATTTTTTGGTGCCCATGCTATGGCAGAATTATAATAAATATCTGCCTTTCTTTTAGCACCATAAAAATCGAATAAAGCAGGAATTGAACTAATGGCAGACGCAGCACTATCCTTATTTTTATACCAATTTTTTAAATCAGCAATTGCAGGCTGATCCATCTTCAGCATAATCTTACTTCCTAGCCGTTTCATAAAAACATTTTCATCTTTTGGATTTCTTTTTAGCAGCGTATCTGCAATGGGTAAAACCAACTTGTACTTTTTTCTTTTGTATGCACTCTCCATTTGCTTCTTTAATAATTTGGTAGGCACTATGGGCACTATTTTATTATCAGTATTTACTACTGGGATAACGGCGGCTTTTTGCTGGGCAAATAAAATATTACTACAAAAACAAATGAGCATTAACAGCATAATCTTCTTCATATAAGTGAGTTTTAGTTGGTGGGTTTATTATGTTTTTTTATTTGATGATGATAATTGGAAAGTCATTTCCATAACTATAGCTAGCCGGATACTGTGCGGTACCTTTATATTTCTTTGTTACTTCAGGGACTTTTGTTTGTAAATAAGCGTCCAGTTGTTTTACGGTAAGTTTTTTATCCCCATTACCCGCATCGCCTTTAAATGCTTCCAACAAACAATAAGTAAAAGATCCGTGGCCAAGCTGCTGAAACTCTGCTGCATACTGATCGCTACCCGATGCGGTTAGCCATTGTGTACCCGTAGCGTGGGCAAGCTGTGCAATAGCTTGTTCTTCTGCTGCACCTCGGGTTGATGCCACAACTTCCAGTGCGCCTGCACTGTGGCATGCATCTAAAATAAAGAGTTGCTTCTGCGCTTTTATATCTTTACTCATTTGCTGCAAAGCTGCTGCGCTAAAACCTTTTTGCGCCAATGCTCCATCATTTCCGTAAATCTGTGTTACATCATAAGGTATTAAAAAAAATTGCTTATTATCGTTTAATGCACCATGGCCCGCGTAATAAAAAATAAAAAGATCCTGAGGCCTTGCGGCGACTTTTATTTTTTCAAAGGCAGCAACTATCCCATCACGGGTTGCATCGCCATCATACAAAAAAGTAGTATTTACTTTGCTGAATAAATTTTGCGAACCCTGCGTAATAGCAGCAATAAATGATGTTGCATCTGCATTGGCATAATTTAAACTATACTTGGGGTTTTTATAAGTGTTTACGCCCACTGCTAATAAATAAAGCTGAATGTCGGCACCCTCGGGCTTTGGCGGAATAACTGCAGGTGTATATTCTGCAATAATTTTAGCTGGTAAACTTTCCGTACGCTGGCTGTTAATTGCAACCGCCTTAAAATTATTTATACCTTGGTTTAAAATAACTGTAAAGCTTTTAGTGAGCATTTTCTCTCCCTTGCTCTCATCTTCCACCGATAAATTTCTGGTACTTTGAACTAATTTACCGTTTTGATACAAACGTATTTCGCTTACTACATCTTTAATACCATCTGCTTCTGCCTTTATGATTATTTGTTCTTTCCCTGTTTTTATGGTCGCAATATCATCTGCCACTTCGAGGTTTCTATCTTTTTCATCTATAGTTAGTTTTATTGACGGGGCAGATTTTAAGTCATTTATATCGGGTACATTATTGGGTAATGTATTGTCCCAAATTTGTTTTAATAAACCGGGCACATAATATTTTTCAAACAAACTTTCAATAGGTATTATTTCTTTGCCTTTGGTATAATACATTTTTTTTAATGCTCCTTCAGTAGCATCAAACCTACCATCATCGGTAAGCAAAACCCAGTCGGCTGATTTTTCGAACATGTATATTTTACCGATCTTCCTTTTTTTAACAATATCCCAAAGGCATAGCCCGCCATATTCCTCAGTTAACATGTAGCGCTCATTGTGTAAAAAGACAAAGCCTTTTACTGCGTCACCTGTGCCCTGCATTTTGCCATCGGGTTTGTTATTAATGATATCTACAAGCCCTATGTCCGAGCCTGCATCTACATTGGCTACAACAGGTATTTGTGTTGCTGCATATTTCCCCGAAGGAGAAATAATCGTTTCGAAATCTGATTTTGGAAGCTGTACATCAGCGCCGATTTGTTTACCTGTCGCTGCATCCAGATAAATTAATTTATCGTTGGATGTGAACATTATTTTTTTACCGTTTTCTATAAAACGAATATTACGGATGTTTACAGACTGAACATTCCATATTACATTGCGATCGTTTAAACCAACACAATAAATAAAATTAGCGGTATCATAGCCGTATTCTGCAAATAAAATCATCTTGGTATTATCAGGCGAAAAATCACAAAATTTGTTAAGTCTTTCTTTGCCTGTGTAGTGAAGCACACCTGGCATATCAACTATGTAAAGAACTTTCAGCGTTTTTAAATCCATAACATATATCCCTTCATTGCCTGAAAGCACAATAATGTTTAGTGCATCAAAAATTTGCATACCTGCAAACTTTTTGTGCATGTTATTTATTTTCGCAATGGTTTCGTACGTTATGTTAGCAGCATTAGGGTTAAAGCGAAGCAGACCATTTTTGTCATCATCATTATATAAAAAACCAGTTTCGCCATCTGCGGTAAGGCGGTACAAAAAATCGGTATAATCACTTTTAAACTCTGGGTCAACAAGACGCATATTAAATACACCGTTATCAAAATTTAAAACCCTGTCTTTAAGGCAAACTGCATCTTTATTTTTGTAAACAAATTGCACGTAAGAATCCAACGGAAGTTGGCCATAGCTTGATATTACAGCATGTGTACTGCTGTTTATTTTACTCATATTTGTACCTGCTATAAAATAATTACCGGAAGGGGACAGGGCAATGTTCTGTTCGAATTGTGCAGAATAATTTCGAAGTTTTGTATCAGGCATTTTTGTTCCAAAAGTGAAATCCGATGTATTGAACAATACGAAATTATCAGTATAATATAGTAATAATTTGTTTGAAACAGATTTGTATGGCTTTACAGCATCTACAGGATTGCTATCAAACTGTATACGGAAAATCACTTTTGATTTTTTTACAGAAGTAAAACTTTTCCCATTTATTTCTTCAATATAAAATACTTTTTCAGTTCTGCCGGAAAATGCAATGATGTTACCATTTGATAAAAAACTGTAAGGATAATAATTACTATTTTTTGCAAATGTCATAATCAATTTTTCTGTTTCAACATCCATAAGCCAGCTTGTGTTCCATGGGTTAGAAAGTAACAGCGTTGAGCCGTCAGGGGAAATATCAAGACTTTTTACACTTACATAATCGTCCGGTTTAACAGTAATGTTTTTCAATAACTCTTTTACTCCGGTGTTGCAGTTTATTTTTTCTATCAGAAGACTATCATTGTCGGCAACTCTTCTGCCTGTTGTAAACAACGTTTTACCATCAGCAGAAAACACCATCGCTGATCTAAAACCCAATGCTGCAATTTTCTTCGTAATAATAAACTTATTAAAATCAAAAAGAAAAATACTATCCGCAAACTGCATAGCAAGTGTGGTACTTCCCGCATCTATCGCCATGGCAATTTTACCCTGATCAAAACGTTTGGTATCTCTCCCGCCGGGAGTAAGATTTTTTAAGAGGCTGCCGGTTTTATTATCCCACACTTTTATACCGTCATTACCGGCAGAAACTACCCATTTATCATCTGGAGATATCACTACGGAATTAGCCTCGTGTGTAGCAGGTATAATAAGTTCGGGGCGTTGTGCAAAAACCTTTAGTGTTGAAAAAATAGCAACTAATAAAACAAAAAAATATTCACGCAACCTATATTTATAAGAGAGTTTCATCTTCATACAATTTTTTTAAGTGCTACTTTTTTCATGTGTACCTGCAAAATATTTTGCAGGTAAAAGGAATGTTTTACTGGTGTTTAATTTCAACCATAAGCGGTACCACAGTCCCTGTTGTTGGCTTCGATGGTTCGTCGTCTGTTACGTTAAGATTTCTTGTAGAAAGTTTTTTAGTGCTGAAACCAACTTTACCGGCTTCGTAATTAATAGCAGTTTTATCAATTAATTTATTACCCAAAACTGTTTTTATTTTAACACTCAAAGCTCCTGTCATTCCGTTCATTTTTTCGGCAATCTCTTTTGCATCTAATTTTTGTGCAGAATATAATATCAGTAAATAATCGGTACCCTTCTGGTCATCTAATTTTATCACTTTTGTATCAGACGGAAAAGCAATGGTGCTGTTTGCGCCGACATGTGTAGATATTTTATCATCGAATGGAAGAATTAAATTTATTTTTCCTTTTAGGTCCGTTGCAAATGCATATACATAAGCCTCAGCATCTACGTTCTTGTATAACCTAAACGCATCTCCACTTTTGTAAGTGTCTGCCATTTTATAGGCAACCAAATCTTCTTTTTCGCCTACCACATCATCGTCTACTGTTAAGTTTCGGGTACTTGTTTTTGTTACGGGCATATCATCACCTGTGTTTAGTTTAAAGTCTATACTGCCGCTAAGTGAAAAAGTGGCGCCTGGCTTTGGCACAGGTACTGGTGTGGGATCAGGTGTCGGTACAGGCTTCGGTGTTGGATCAGGCACAGGTGTAGGCTTTGGAGTGGGATCAGGTACAGGTGTAGGCTTTGGAGTGGGATCTGGTACAGGAGTGGGTTTTGGTACCGGTTTTTGCTCAATTGGCTCTGGGCTGTCATTGCTTCCAAAAACCTGTATTGCAATTGTGCACCATTTTGCATAATCTGCATATTTTATCCAGACAAAACCATTGTCTGCCCAACCTGTTCCCCAACTGTTCATTATTCTAAATGCACCACCGGCTTTGTTATCGTCGTAAGCAACTAATGCCAATGCGTGACCATTGTGTTTCCAATCGCTTAACACTTCCGTTGTCGAGGGCTGCCAAACATCTGTTTTAATGTGAAAAAAT
>JBBRPX010000143.1:0-9437 GCA_038227505.1 Chitinophagales bacterium | reverse complement strand
ATTACTATTTCTTAAAAAATGATTTCCAAAATGCCATTACATCTTTTACTGATGCAGGTTTTGAAAACCTCAGCAACGAACAAATTGCAGATGCAAAGTTTGAAAAAGCATATTCCTATTTTAACCTAAAACAATTTGCAGAAGCCAAACCTTTATTCAACGAAATACACCAGCTCTCTTCCGGTAAATATTACATTCCTGCGAATTATTATTATGGCTTTATAAGTTATTACGATAAACAATACAGCGAGGCGTTAATGGCTTTTAAACTTGTAGAAACTTTTGATGAATACAAAGGTGTAGTGCCTTACTACATTGCAGAAATCTATTATTTTCAGGGCAAAAAAGCAGACGCATTAAGCTATGGTGAAAGTGTATTATCCCGCAAAACCCAATTGTATTATGACAAGCAATTGAGGCTTTTAATAGGTCAGATTTATTTTGAGAAAAAGGAATATGATAAAGCCCTTCCATTATTGGAAGCTTATGTAAACAGCTCTGAAAAAGTTTCTAAAGAAGTATTATATGAATTAAGTTTTTGTTATTACATAGCAGGTAATACAAAAAAAGCTGTTGAGGGTTTTAAACAACTGAGCAATGAAAAAGATTCGATGGGTCAAAACAGTATGTACTTGTTAGGCGATCTGTATTTAAAAACCGGCGAAAAGGCAAATGCAAGAACGGCATTTCAATACAGTGCATTTAATAGTAGCAATGCATTGCAACAAAAAGTATCAAAGTTTAATTATGCAAAATTATCTTACGAATTAGGTTACCAGGATGTTGCTTTAAATGAAATAAAAAACTATTTAAAAAATTATCCGGGGTCTGAATATGATACTGAAGCAAAGGAAATTTTGGTTTCTTTACTTGCACGAACAAACAATTATACGGATGCACTGGCTTTGTATCAAACTATGGATAGACCTACTGCTGCTATGCAAAAAGTATATCCAGCAATTTTGTATGGGAAAGCAATTGAGTACGTGAATGACCAGCAACTTTTAAGAGCAGATGAATTATTCGCAAAGATTATTGGCGATGCAAATGCGGGTAAAAATGCTGCATATGCTAATTTTTGGAGAGGCGAAATTGCATATCGGCAGAAGCAATACGATGACGCAGTAAGGTATCTAACCATTTTTTTACAAAGCGCTGTACCGAGCCAAGGCGAAGCAAACCAGCAGACAGCAAAGTATAACATTGCTTATAGCAGGTTTCAAAAAGAAGATTAGAAAACTGCTTCGCAATATTTTGAGCAGGTTGCAAAAAGTGTAAGTCCATCATCTACCCCAATTGAGCATGACGCATTTTTACGCAATGCAGATGCTTATTACATGCAGAAGGATTTACCACGGGCAAATTCGATGTATACAGCAGCTATTGCTGCTTCTTCGCCACAAAGTGATTACGCCATGTACCAAAAAGCCATGATAGCCGGTATTAAAAACAGTGCTGAGAAAATTTCTATTTTAAATAATGTAAACAAGCAATATCCAAAAAGTAGTTTGAAGCAAGATATAAATATGGAGATTGCGCTGACTTATATTGCCGATGAAAAATTTAATGAAGCAGTTCCTTATCTTAATTCAATTATAGCATCAAACGAAGGTGGTTTAAAACCAAGAGCGTTGCAAAAATTAGGTCTAGCTTATTACAACAGCAGCAACAGTGGTGAGGCTTTAAAAAATTATTCTACACTTATTAAAACCTATCCGCAGTCTGCCGAGGCAGATGAAGCTGCCGACATTGTTAAAAGTATTTTTGTTGAAGTAGGTAAGCCTGAAGATTATGTAAAATTGATGAATGAAAATGGAAAGACCGTCTCCGTTTCAGAGGCAGATTCTCTAACTTATTCCGCAGCTATTGCTAAATATAACTTAGGTGATTGTGCTGCAGCCATTACCGGTTACAACAATTACATTTCTAAATACAACGCAGGAGCTTTTGTACTTGATGCATATTTTCAACGGAGTGAGTGTTACCAAAAAAACAAAGATTTTGCAAACGCATTAACAGGTTATGCTTTTGTAAATGCAAAAGGTAACAGTAAGTATTTTGAAAAGGCAACATTAGAGGCTGCACGAATTTCTTATTTTGAATTAAAGAATTACGCAGATGCAAAAAAGTATTTTGAGTCATTAAATGCCAATGCGGTAAACCAAGATAATAAACTTGAAGCTTTGAGAGGTTTGGTTCGTAGTTTTTACCAGCTTAAAGATTATACAGAAGCATTTGTTGCTTCCAAAGAATTGCTAACCAAAAAAGGCTTGAGTACCGATGATAAATCCATAGGAAATTTGGTATTGGGTAAATCAGCACAAATTGCAGGTGATTGCACCGCCGCAATTACTGCGTTTAAAGCTGTTGCGGCCATAAATAAAGCTGCATGGGGCGCAGAGGCTAGGTATGAAATTGCGAACTGTTTATTCTCTCAAAATAATTTTGCAGCAGCCGAAAAAGCCGCACTTGCTACTATTAAAGAAACAGGCTACGATGAATGGGTAACAAAATCGTACATTTTATTGGGTGATATTTTCGTACAACAAAAAGACTATTTCAACGCAAAGGCAACTTACGAAAGCATAGCAAAGAATGCATCTATCGAAGCACTAAAAATAGAAGCACAATCAAAATTAGATAAGGCGATTGAAGCTGAAAAATTACAATCTAAAATTAATAACTAATATGTTTTTAAATAATATAAAAAGTAAACTTTCCAAAATAATTTTAGTTGCCTTATGCAGTAGCAGCGAACTTTACAGCTTTGCTCAGGAACCTAAAAAAACACAATCGATAGATATTAATTCGTCTTATAAACCTGTTTTAAAAAATTCGGTAAAAATTAATTTCGCAGGTTCGCAATTGCCGGCTGATACTTCTACACCAAAACTTGTTTATAAAATACCGTCTCAAAATTTATTCTATGCCTACAGCCCCATTTCCTTAAAACCACTTGCGCTTGAGCAGGATACAAATTTGTATTTGGGCAACAGGAAGTTTTTAAAAATTGGTTATGGTAATTTTTCCACACCTTATTTAAATGGTGGAATAAGTATCGGTGATGGTAAAAAGAGCTTATTAAACCTAACAGGAAACTATATCAGCTCGAAAGGAAATATTGTTAACCAAGATTACAGCCATCTAAATGTAAAAGCTGCGGGCAGTTATTTCTTCGATAAAAGTGAATTACATGGCGGCTTAGAGGTAAATGCAAACACTTATCATTTGTACGGATACGATCATAAAATTTTAAATTTTAAAAAAGATTCTATCCAGCAACAGTTTCAAAATGTAACTATTAGGGCAGGGTTTAAAAATATAAGACCTAATAGTCTCGGTATAAATTACAATCCAAATGTGGAGCTGAGTTTGTTTACCAACAAGGATAAAGTAAACGAAACAGATGCAATTATTACATTGCCTTTTGATAAAAATATTACGGAGAATTTTACTGCAAAAGTTATATTGAAAGCTGACTTAACAGATTATTCAACCCGCAACCTTCTTCCAAATAATATTAAATTTTCTAATAACATTGTACAGGTAACGCCTTCATTAAATTACCATGATAATGTTTTTAAAATAAATGCAGGTATTACACCGGCATGGAATAATAAAAAATATGAGTTAATGCCTGATATTTATGCGGAAGTGCAGGTGCCGGACAAAAGTTTTGCGCTGCAGGCAGGTTGGGTAGGGCGTTTGGTAAAGAATAATTTTAAAAATCTTACTCAAATAAATCCTTATTTGGCGCCGGTATTTGATCAGTTAAATACAAAAGAAACGGAGTATTATGGTGGGCTTAAAGCAAGTGTTGCAAAGCATTTTAATTTAAGTGCAAAAGCTGGTTTGGTAAAATATAAAAATTTGCCATTTTTTATAAATGATACTGCGAGAGATAATAAATCTTTTAAAATAAGCAACGAGACCAGCGTAAATAATTTTAGAATTCATGGTGATGTTGGTTATATTAATCAGGATAAATTTTCACTCACCGCAGGTATAACTTTTAATGGATATACTTCTTTTACAACTAACGACAGAGCATGGCACACAATGCCTGTTGAAGTAAAAAGTTCATTGAGATGGTGGGCCTTTAAAACCGTTTTAGTAAAATCTGATCTGTATGTTTTTGAGGGTAGCAATTACCTTGCAAAAGGTAATAAAGCGGTGTCAATGAAAGGCGGTACTGATTTAAGTGCAGGTGTGGAAGTAAAAATAAATAAGAACTTTTCTGTCTGGGCTGATGCAAATAATATTTTAAACAGCAAATATGAGCGCTGGCACAACTATGAAGTTTACGGAGCCAATTTTCTCGGAGGAATATTATTGAATTTTTAATAAGTAAGTTTTATTATTGCATTATGCAAAAGCTCATAGCTAATTATCTTTTTCAATATAAAAATTGCGCTCTACCGCAAATTGGCACTTTACATATAAAATCTGAGTCTGCTGCTTTAGAAATGGGAGTTCAAAAAATACATGCTCCTGAAAGTAGAATAATCTTTACTAATGACATTACTGATAGTAAAAATCTTACAGAATACATAGCTGTAAATAAAAATATAAATATTGATGAAGCTGCTTATCAGTTAAAAAATATTTCAAATGAGATATTAAATTTAAAAGAGGGAGAAGAATTTTTAATTGCCAATGTCGGTCTATTTGCAAAGTCACAAAACGATAAACTGTTATTTAAAGAAGTTAAAGAAGAAGAGTTTTTTAGGCCATCAGTCTATGCTGAAAGGGTTATTCATCCTGATGATTCTCATGCCATTCTAGTTGGCGACAAAGAGACTGATAGAAACTCAATGACAGATTTTTTCACGGACTCAGCAGCTGTTGAGAAAGATAAATGGTGGATATGGGCAGTAGTTATTTTTGTTCTATCGGCGGTGATGATTTTCATTTATCTCAATAATGACAATAGCAACAGTTTCTTCGGTGTCTCCAACAAATATGAAGTCAGCCAACCTACAGTTCAGTATAAAAATATCCCATAAATAAGTTTAATGGTCACATACACGTCTTGTCCGGTTTGCAAAAGCAATCAAATAAGTGAAATGCTTTCTGTAAAAGATTATACAGTTTCGGGCGAATTGTTCAAAGTTTTAAAATGCAAAAGCTGTACCTTATTATTCACCCAAGATGTAGCTGAACAACATGAGATTGGTAAATATTATGCGTCTGAAAATTATATTTCGCACAGCGATACACAGGTTGGGTTAGTAAATAAGCTCTACCATTCTGTCAGAAAAAGAACCTTACAAAGCAAGAAAAATTTAATAGAAAAGGAAACAGGAAAATCCGCGGGAAATATTTTAGACATAGGCTGCGGTACCGGTGCTTTTTTGCATACCATGAAAACGAACGGTTGGGATATAACCGGTTTGGAACCTGATGAAGCTGCGGGAGCAAAGGCTAAAAGTCTTTATGCAATTGAGCCACAGCCGTCACTGAATATATTCGATTTGCCAAACAATAAATATGATGCAATAACAATGTGGCATGTGTTGGAACATGTTCATCAGTTGCATGAATATGTTGAGCAGTTAAAAAATATGCTGACTGAAAAAGGAAAAATATTTATAGCAGTACCAAATTATACGAGTTACGATGCACAACATTATGGGCAGTTTTGGGCAGCGTACGATGTACCCCGGCATCTGTATCATTTTTCACCTGCAAGCATTAAGAATTTAGTGGAGCAACATGGTCTAATAATAAAAAAAATAAAGCCAATGTGGTTTGATAGTTTTTATGTGAGCATGCTAAGTGAAAAATATCAACACGGAAAAGGAAATTTAATAAAAGCTTTTCTGATTGGACTGGCTTCTAATTTTAAAACCATATTCAACTCAAAAAAATGCAGTTCTATAATTTATGTTTTAGAAAAATCTTAATTCAATTTTAATTCATAAATCTTCGGCCATCTTTTGCCCGTTATAAAAAATGATTTGCTTGTGCTGTCGTAAGCAATTCCATTAAAATATTCTGTTCGGCCTGGTATACTATCTGTGCCCGGTAAATTATTAAAATTCATTTTCCCTACAATAGCCCCGGTTTGTGGGTTAATCTTAAAAATATTTTTAGTGGTGTACCTATTTCCCCAAACAAATCCATCTACATACTCCAGTTCATTTATACTATCGACCGGCCCATTATCATCATGAATGTGCACCGTATTTTTTATTTTAAAATTTGTAGGATCAACAAAATACAAATCTGTTCCCCCGGTTGTAATGATCAAATCGGTACCATTGTTTGTCATTCCCCAACCTTCATAAGGCCAGGTAAATTTTTGAATAACTTTTGTTACATCTTTTACATCATAAACATAAACATCGTGGGTTTGCCAGGTCAGTTGATAAATTTTGCCATTTAGAATAGAAATACCCTCCCCAAAAATACTGTCCGTACCCATCTTGTGTGTCTTGTCAATTTTACCTGATTTTAAATCGCCGACTTGCAGAAACGAATTTTTAAAATCGCCACCACTTTCATAAAGTTTGCCGTTGTAAATTTCTAAGCCTTCAGTATAACTGGCAGTATCGTGGGGATACTGCGCAATAATATTGTAGGTAATTGCTTTTACATTATTTGTTTTAACAGGAGTTATGCTTGGATCTTCGGTTTCTTTTTCATCATTGCAGGCAATAAAAATAATTCCAAGTGAAAGCACTATAATTAATTTTTTCATGTTGTTTTTGTTATCTGCGTAAAAATAAGCAACAGCATTTGTAAGTAGGCTTATTCAATGTATAATTAATTTCTAAAATTTTTATTACAACTTTATTAGGATACGATTCTCTTTATCATTGCGTTTTACTTTTAAAATCTACGACCAAATATTTACTTAATTCTTTTTATATTCAACCCCTCGCTCTTTTAAATAGCTCATCACAAAGCTAAAACATGCTTCATCATTCCCTACAAGCTCAGGTGGAAATATCCCTTTCTTTTCAAACTTTTTATTGATGATTAGGTGAGCAAAAGCATTACAGGCGTAACCCGTTGTTCGGCTCATAGATGCTGTTTGAGTGGCAGTATCGTATTCATCATACAATAAATATTCAACTTTTTTTGGTGTCCCATCTTCTGTTCCTTTTATAACTATTTTCATAATGGTAAATTCTGCATCTCCGGGTTCAGCTTTCCATTGATCAAATAATAAAGCAGATGTAACATCAATTGGACGAATATTTTTTCCATTTACATTTATTTCTTCCGTATTAAAAAAACCTGCCTGCATTAATGCCTTTATCAGGGAAATATGTCCCGGATAACGAAGTGTTTTTTCTTTCATATCCGGTATATGTTTCATCGTAAATAAAATGCTGCGCAAGCCATCAGTATTAAATGATTCCAGTGTACCGACATGTTCAAAATTAATCAACTCCGCATCGCTCAACGCAGGTTTGGTAACTACAAATCCATTTTCTACATAACGAGCAGGCCTTGTGTATTCTTCTATTACATCGATGGGAGAAAATGGAGCTTTGTATTCAAATGGTTTTACTCTCTTTTTTGGAAGTCCACCAACCATGCATTCAAAACTCTCAATTGTCATTAAAGAATTGTGGTAACCTAAAATTAAATTACTCATCCCCGGTGCAACGCCACAGTCAACAATTGCGGTAACATTTTTTTGTTGTGCGATTTTATTTAAAGCGAATGCATCTTCCGGAAAAAAAGATATGTCTGCCACATTCTTTCCACAATTTATAATAGCTTCCAGGGTTTTGTAACCCATAAAACCCGGTACAGCATTCACTATTAGGTCAAAATTTTTTAATAATTCATCATAACTTTCATGCTTATTAAGGTCGGTTTTAATACATGATATTTTCGTTTTGTTTCTTAAAACATCCAAATTATTTTCATCTCTGTCAAAAGATGTTACATCAAAATCTTTAGCTAAATCTGTTGCAATTGTACGCCCAACCATGCCTGCACCCAATACGGCTATCTTCATATATTAGTTTTAAAAAGTAAATTAAGCGGTTATAACATAAAAATAAAAACTAATTTTTTAATTCGTATTCGGGGCTTTTAACAGCGAAACCTTTATCAACATTGGTTCGGTCTCCTTCGCTGTTCCGTACAAATATATTTGCATATTCGCCGTTGGCGCATGCAAACATATTTGCACACCGCTCTATCCACCGCAGCCCTTCAGCATTTTATCTATTATCAACTTTTACAGAAGCGTAAAAGTTTTTCTAAAAAGTTTGGTCTGTACGCATTTGTTAGCAAATAGCAGCGTAGTATAATCAAAAATTTACGTTATTTGGCCAACCGCTGACGGGGCGTAAAGCCGCCGTGAGGGTTTACAAACCAATCAATTTTTAACCCACCGTTAGCAAGTTTGTTGTTTACTTTGTAATCTTATAAAAATCATTTATGAAAACAATTATTCTTTTTTTATCTATTGTACTTGCGAACCAAACGTTGCAGGCGCAGGGCATGTTCGATAAAATAAAAAAAGCTGCAGGCGATGGTGGTAAAGGCATTTTAAATACAGGCAAAGCCGGTGGCTCTGGTGCCGGACTGAGCAGTTCAGATATAGTGAGCGGTTTAAAAGAGGCACTTCGGGTTGCAACTGACAGTACTGCAAAAACCTTAGGTTCTGCAGGTGGATACTTAAAAAATGAGGCAATAAAAATTATTATGCCTGCAGAAGCTTTAAAAGCAGAAAAAACGCTGAGAAGCATGGGGGCCGGTGCATTGGTAGACAAAGCAATTTTATCAATGAATGCTGCAGCAGAAAACGCAGCAGGACAGGTGGGAGAAATCTTTCTTACTTCCATTAAACAAATGACGGTAACAGATGGCATAAATATTCTTCGTGGCGGCGAACATGCGGCTACAGACTATCTTAAAAAAACGACTACCGCAACATTGATGGAAAGAATGAGACCCGTTATTGAAAATTCTTTGAAGCAGGTAAATGCCGATAAATATTGGAAAGATGTTTTTAGTAAATACAATATGTTTTCTCAGCAAAAAGTAGAAACAGATCTTTCAAATTATGTTACGTCAAAAGCATTGGAAGGCATGTTTTACAATATCAGTTTGCAGGAAAGTAAAATCCGTAAAGATCCCGCTGCGCAGGTAACAGATATTTTGAAAAAAGTTTTTGCAAAGTAGGAGGGAGAGAAAAGGACAAAAACAAAAAACAAAAGACAAAAGACAAAAGACAAAAGACAAAAGACAAAAGACAAAAAATTCAAGATGCAAGAGTTAAGATTTTACAGCCAGTTTAATTAGTTTAGTGATAGTAATTTGCTTTCAAACTTTTACTAACTTAGTTCTTACACATCAAGACCTTGATATGGACTTCGATGAAATAGGTTGTGATTTGCTTTCAAACTTTTACTAACTTAGTTCTTACACATCGTGATGGCAAAACCTGCCCACTGTGCCAGCGTTGT
>JBBRPX010000142.1:0-9511 GCA_038227505.1 Chitinophagales bacterium | reverse complement strand
TTTTTATTAATATTTATTGGGGTTATTAGCTGGTTTGTAAAATATCCTGATACTGTACTTTCGCTGGCAACTCTTACCTCTATCAACCCACCTAAAACAGTCATAACAAATATCAATGGGAAACTTATAAAACTATTTGTAAAAGAAAATGAGTCTGTTTCAAAAAACTAGATTATAGGATATGTAGAAGCAATTGCAAATCATGAAGAAGTTTTAAAATTATCAGCAAAATTAAATAACATACAAACACTTTTAGATAATAATCATTCAGCATTAATTCAGCAACAAATTCAAAATTCGTTTAACAGCCTTGGCGAGTTACAAACCAATTATCAAACTTTTGCTACTGCTTTTTTAAACTTTAAAAATTATTTAAGAAATGGTTTTTATTTACGTAAAAAAAATATCCTCGCAACAGATATGTTAAATTATAAACGTCTGCATAATAATTTGAATGAACAAAAAAGTTTTCACGAGCAAGATCTTTCCTTATCACAAAAGAATTTTGAAGCCAATAAATCGCTTAACAACGACAAGGTAATTGCAGATGTAGAATTTAGAAATGAAAGCAGTAAACTTATTGGCAAAAAATTATCACTGCCACAAATCACCAGTTTAATAATAAGCAACGAAACACAACAAAACGAAAAGCAAAAAGAAATTGCAGAGTTAGAAAATACCATTGCGCAGCAAAAAACTATTTTTACACAAGCATTAAACACCTTTAAAAGCCAGGTAGAGGATTGGAAGAAAAAATATTTATTGATAGCTCCAATAGATGGCAAAATCTCTTTTGCAACATTTGTCCAAGAAAACCAACAGTTACAAGTAAACCAAATTATATGTTTTGTCAATCCTGAAAATAGCGAGTACTATGCTAAAATAACAATACCTCAATCAAACTTTGGTAAGGTTGCATTATGGCAAACGATTTTATTAAAATTCCCCTCCTATCCTTTTCAAGAATATGGGGCAATAAAAGGAAAGATTGATTTTATTTCGCATATTCCTACTGATAGTGGTTATTTAGCAAAAGTTATTTTAACCGATGGGTTAAATACAAGTTACAAGAAAGTAGTTCAATACCGAGATGGCTTAACGGCTCAAGGAGAAATTATTACAAAAGATCTGCGGCTGTTACAACGCTTCTATTATAATATTGTAAAAAAGGTTCAAAATTAAAGACCGTGGAAAGTTTGGTTTAATAATTACGGGTGCAGTTTAAAGTAGCACCCGTAATTAAGAGAGTTTAAATCAGAAAGCGAGAAAAGAGCAATGCATGTCAACGAAATAAATTCTGTAGGTTTCAGAGGTAAGGCACTTACAAGAATGTAGTTCCTTTTTTTGCATCATTCGGCTTCAGTTGTATGCTTTTGCAAATTCTCAAATCTTAAACGCCGGAATAATGTAATTATTGTGTATTTAATATTCTAACTCACTTTTTTAAAATCATTTCGATATGGGGTATTCCATCTTCATCATACACCTCACTGCATTGTTTAAACTGCAAACCTTCGTAAAAAGATTTTAGATAAAGTTGACCACCAATTTTTATTGAAGTTGTATCAAACAAATCCAATGTTTTTGCTATGCATTTTTGCATGAGTATTATACCTAAACCTTTTCTTCTTTGAGATTGAGCCGTCAGAACCCTGCCAACACTAGCTTCTTTAAATGATGTATTTGGCGGTAACAATCTTGCATAGGCTGCAATGCTTCCATTTTCTACTGCATAAAAATGATGACTTTTCTCATCTTTACCATCTGCATCTAAATAAACGCATTTTTGCTCTACAACAAAAACTTCGCTGCGCAGTTTCATTATTTCGTATAATTCAGTTACACTTAGTTTTGTAAATTTTTTACAATACCATTGAATATTATTCATTCTGTAAATTTATTTCATTCATTTTTAACTGCATTAACTGGGCAATACCAAAAGCTCTTTTTTTTGCTAGCAATGTTTTTTCTCCTGAAAATAATTCATCCAATGTTGTATTAAATAAGTGAAGCCAGGCATCAAAATGCTTTTTTTGCAGCGGATATTTTTTATTTATATCAAAGTGCACCTGCATAGCATTTTTTTTATAAACGGGATTATTTAATAATATTGTTTCCCAAAAATCTGTAATGAGAGGAATGTGGTGCTCCATGGTTAATGGGAATATTGTTGTAAAAATAATTCCTATTGTAGGGTCTTGCAGTACTGATTTGTAAAACGATAGTATAAACTTTTCTATATCGGCACGGGTTTGTATATCTCTTTGCGGTACCATTATTTTAGGTATTTAAAAATTTATAAAATTCTGTTGAGGCTGCTATTGCATAATAAAAGTTGAAAAAAGATTTTCTGATGAAAGGCTGCGTTGCTTAGACGGAAATCCTTTTTGCATCGCCTTTTTTTGGGGAGCAAAAATACTTGCCTACCGGCAGGCAGGTTGCAGGCGGGCAACGAACAAAAGATGAAAAAAGACCTAATATTGAAAGCCTCAAACGGTTTTATTTTCAATAACCATATTTCTCTTTCCATCTAACTTTTAAAAATTTTCTTATCTCTTCTTCTCTTGCATTATTGCCAGGTTCATAAAATTTTGTGTTTGCAATTTTATCAGGAAGAAATTCTACATTGATAAAATTATCATCAAAATTATGTGCGTATTTGTAATTTTTTCCATAGTCCATTGTCTGCATTAATTTGGTGGGAGCATTTCGTAAATGAAGTGGCACAGGCAAATCTCCATGTTGTTTTACCTTTGACATTGCGTCGTTGATAGCCACATAAGAAGCATTGCTTTTTACAGAGGTGGCCAAATAGACTGCGCACTGAGATAGTATTATTCTGCTTTCCGGGTAACCAATAATATTTACAGCCTCAAAAGTGTTTGTTGCCAACAGCAAAGCATTTGCATTGGCATTACCAATATCTTCACTTGCAAAAATCACCATTCTTCGGGCTATAAATTTTACGTTTTCACCGGCTTCAATCATACGAGCCATCCAATAAACCGCCCCATTCGGATCGCTGCCCCTCATACTTTTAATAAACGCAGAAATAATGTCGTAATGCTGTTCGCCATTTTTATCATATAAGGCTGTGCGTTGTTGTGCTACTTTCATTACAAGCTCGTTTGTAATGATTAGTGCTTCTTTATTATTTGTAGCAACTGTTACTAATTCAAGTAAGTTTAATAATTTTCTAGCGTCTCCACCTGATATATTGATAAGTGCCTCAGTTTCCTTTAATACTATGTTTTTATCTTTTAACTCTATATCGTTTTGTAAAGCGTGCTGCAACAGTTTTACCAAATCGTTTTTTTCTAGCGCTTTTAAAACATACACTTGGCACCTACTAAGTAAAGCATTGTTTACTTCAAAAGATGGATTTTCGGTTGTCGCACCAATAAGCGTAATAATTCCTTTTTCTACTGCTCCTAATAATGCATCTTGCTGACTTTTGTTAAACCTATGTATTTCATCAATAAATAGTATGGCGCCGTTGCTTTTTTGTGCGGCTTCTATAGCCTCCCTAATATCTTTTACGCCGGCTGAAATTGCACTGAGCAAAAAGAAAGGCTTTTTTAAGGTATTTGCAATAATATTTGCAATCGTAGTTTTACCTACACCCGGTGGTCCCCAAAATATCATTGAAGGTACTTTTTCGTTTTCAATAGCAATTTTTAAGAAACTTCCCTTATTTGTTAAGTGTTGTTGCCCCAATAAAGCTTCAATTGTTTGTGGGCGAAGGCGCTCTGCTAGTGGTGTTATACTCATTATTTACACTTTAGGCAAATTTAGTGCTACAAAAATGTATGCAAGGTATAATTACCAAGTATGTTTTTTACCAAAAAACATAAAATTTGGAGTATTTGTATACTAAAAAAGTTTTTTTTAAATTTATTTTGTATTTTTCTTACTACATTTTTTCTTCGTAAATGTATGTTTTACAATGGCTTACGGAAAAGTACTTTTCAATGATAGTAATTTTACGGTAAAAAAATTTGGCGGTTTACGAAAACTTCCTATTTTTGTGTTAAGAAATTATTAATGACATATGCCTCTTGTTATTCTTTCTTTCTGAAAACAAAGTCAAAGGATGGTTAAAAACAAAACGTTTTTAAATTTTGCTAGACCGATAATAAAAAAATCAAAACCACAAATTATGAAACAGATCTCTACTCTGGTAAAGAATTTTACACTTTTAGTTTTAATTCTTATTCTCACTTTTAATACGCAAGCGCAACAGCAAACAGGTCAAAACGGCGAGTCGATAGGCTTGAATGTTTCTTTCATTGGCGTCCCGACATTAATAAGCGGTACGGCTCTTTCAATTGGAGCAAAATACAGGTTTTTGAATGTTGCTAACAAAATCAATGCTGATGTTACAATTGTAAGTGCAACAGGGGGTGCTACTGTTACAAACATAGATGATAATACATCTACTAAACCAGAGGCATTTTCTCCAATAGTTTTAATCCCTGCAAATAGTATTGGAATGGTGGAATTTAATATTGAGTATTTTAAAGCAGACAACAGTGGTGGTAATGGAGGCTCTAAAGATTTGAAAGATCTTTCTGTAACTGCTTATGATATTGATGGGTTTACTAGTGGAACTGCATCAATAAAAGAGATAGATATGCTTGATCTAGGCGCCGGTGGAACTGTTTCATTTCTTTCAAATGCTTTACAGATTAATGTAATACAAAATGGCTCGCAATTTACCGCAACAAATATTGCAGGTATTAATTATGACGGCACAGATACTTCAGCGAAACAAGTAATGTTTACCGTTACGAATCAAAAAGTTTCTAGTTTTACCTATAAGGCAGGTGCAAATAATGGTTTTTCGTTCGCTTATCCGCGGCAATTTGCTATATATTTTAAAGCTTTCGATTATATAGCTGCAGCTCTTTTGCCTGTTAAATATCAATCCTTTACAGGTAATGCTGTTAACAAAAGTGTAGTATTAAATTGGGTTACTGCCCAAGAGGCTAACAATAACTATTTTGAAATTGAGCGTTCTTTTACAGGTAAAGATTTTACAAGTATCGGCATTGCAATGGACGGCTTTGAAAATGGAACAAAAAAAGAATATGCATTTAAAGATAACTCCCCACTATTAGAAGATAGAGAAATTGTATATTATCGTTTAAAGCAATTTGACAATGACGGTAAATATTCTTATAGTTCAATATTGGTTGTAAGACTTAAATCAATAAGCAAATTAGATATCCAAGTTTCTCCAAATCCTTTCACGGAGCGCTTAACTGTGAGATTTACAGGAACACAAAATACTACTGCTGATGTTAGCTTAACCAATATGTCAGGCCAAGCAGTAATTAATAAAAAAATGAGTACAAGTAAAGGCTACAACAACATTCAAGTTGAAGGGCTAAGCAGCTTACCGGGTGGTACATACTTAGCAACAGTGATCATTAATGGCCAAGTAGTAGGAAGTCAAAAAATTGTAAAATAGTTTCAGGGTAAGTCATAATATGTTTAAGCTGTCGGTTGTGGTGACCGACAGCTCTTTCATTTATAAAATATTTCTGAACGAGTAGCTTATTTTTTACCAACTATTAATGCGTATATAACATAAAACCATCCAAAAATGCCATGTAAAATTGCCCATAGAATTGATTTGTTTCTTGACCAAGAAATTACGACAGCTATAATGGTGCCTAACCCAACACCCGGTGCCAAATATACAGGTTGGCTGTAACCACTACTTGGATTGTTAGAAGTGCATGATGCAAATAAAATAGCAAGAATTAAAAGTGTGGGAATGTATTTCTTTATCATAAAGTAGTTTTAGATATTTATAGTTAGAAGAAAATTTTATGCCATTTATACATTTATTACTTTCTCAATTATTTTTATTTGCTCAAGCACATTTTCAGGTTTTATCAAAAGAGGCGTGCCGTTTATAATTGATTGATAAAGATTCTCAAAAAGCAAAGCCCAGTTTCCTTTTTCGGTAGGTATATTTTTAATAATTGTGTTTCCATTTGTATTAAAATATAATTTTCCTTGATGCTCAATAGATTCTGTACCGAAAACCACATCAGTCGGTTTCATGCTTGTTTTTAATTGGTCTTCCTGAACATCTAATCCATATTTTACAAAAGATCCTTCTGTACCATCAATTATATATCTCGGTGATGGATGATTTACAAGAAGGCTCGATCGCAGTGTAACTTTAAGTTCGCCATAGCCTAATTTAATATCAAAAGCATCGTCAATTAATGAATGTTCTCTTTGTATGAAACTTTGCCCCCAAATATTTGTTGGTGATCCAAAGAGCGCAATTACCTGGTCAATTATGTGGGCACCGAGGTCATAAATAATTCCGGTACCTTCTTCATTGGTTTCTTTCCATTTTTTAGAATTCAGTTCAGGCTTAAATCTGTTGTAATGAATTTCGAAATTTAAAATTTTCCCCAGTTGTTGGCTGTTAATTAATTTTTGTACTGTTAAAAAATCGCTGTCAAATCTTCGGTTTTGAAATATAGCGAGTGTTTTGTTTTTTGTCTTTGCCAGGGAAATTAATTCTTGGGCTTGATAACTGAAAGTAGTGAAGGGCTTTTCAACCAACACATTTTTATTGGCATTTAATGCAAGCTTAGCGTATGTGTAATGCGTATTGTTGGGGGAACAGATACTCACCAAATCAATAGATGTATCATTTAAAATTTCTTCAATATTTTTTACAACATTAACTTCAGGAAAAAATTCTTTTGGGTTTTGGTTATTAGAAAGGATGGTTTTTAAACAATAATTTTTATTTGACACAAAAAAGGGAGCCTGTAAATATCTTCCAGATAAGCCAAAGCCTACTATTGCAACATTGAGCATATTTAAATATTAAATCACGGTAAAGGAGATGCTGAAATTTACAGAATATATTTTATACAAAACAAGCCCCTCTGTAGAAACAGAGCGGCTTTAACGATTGCTTGTTATTCGAAACTTTTAAATTATTTTTATTGATATTTGCTTTATCAAAAACAAACTGTTGCTAACACAGTTTATTTAATGGTTTTCCTCTTTATTTTTTTATTTCCTCATTCTCTACAGTAAAAGTAGGGCTGATAATATTATGGTCATAAATAACTTTGTTTTCATTTTATTACCTTAAAATTTGCTCTTTATTGCTGAAATCGTTTACAGTATTGAATTTTAAAATGGTAAAATAATTATGTCCAACAATTTTACAGATACTTTATTTCAAATTATTCGCTCTTTGGAGAAATCTGAAAAGCGACATTTTAAGTTGTATATAAAACGCAGTTCAGGCAACGAAGATTTAAAGGTGATAGAATTGTTTGATGCTCTTGATAAAATTTCACAATATGATGAGCAGCTTCTTTTAAAGAAATTAAAAACAATTAAGAAGCCACAACTCGCAAATATTAAAGTTCATTTATACAAGCAGTTACTTGCGAGCCTTAGATTGCTTAAAAGTACTGAAAGTATTGACCTCCAATTAAATGAGCAGTTCGATTTTGCGCATATACTTTATAAGAAAGGGCTATTCTCTCAAAGCCTTAAAATTTTAGATAAGGCCAAAGAAACGGCTAAAACAAATAGAAAGGTAAATTTTTTACTGGCTGCAATAACGCTGGAAAAACGAATTGAAACCCTGCATATTACCCGATCTATGCAAACACGTGCAGAGCAACTATCACAAGAGGTAAATGAAGTAAACGATCGTATAAGTAAACTTACAAAACTTAGTAATTTGGCTATGTTGCTTTATAGTTGGTTTATTCAAAATGGTCACGCTACAAACCGAAAAGAAGAGGAAAAGTTAGAAAAATACCTTCAGATTCATTTGACTGAAAATGCCCTATCACCAGATGGCTTTTATGAAAAGCTATTTTTTTATCAAAGTTTTAGTTGGTATGCATACATTAAATTAGATTTTTTAAAATACTACAGATATAGTAAAAAATGGGTGGATATATTTGAAGAAGAACCCGTGATGAAGCGTGTTGAAACTGGACATTATATTAAAGGATTACATACCCTGCTAAATGCACATTTTGATTTGCGAAATTATGATCAATTTGATGTTGTGCTGAAAAGATTTGAAAAATTTGCACTGACAGACAGGGTACGGCTGCACGATAACTTTCGCACCCAAGCTTTTATTTACATAAGCAGCGCCCGAATAAACCAGCATTGCATGCTCGGTACATTTAAAGAAGGCATTGCCGAAGTACCTCTCGTTTTAGAAGTACTAAAAAAAAATGAGTTATTTATTGATGAGCATAGAATAATGGTTTTCAATTATAAAATTGCAAGTTTATATTTTGGAGATGGCGATTATGATATTTGTATAGATTACCTACAAAAAATTATTAACGAAAATTTTGGCGGGGAAAGCGATTTGCAGGGTTACGCCAGACTAATGCATTTAATTGCGCATTATGAAATTGGTAATTATGATTTGATGGAATACCTGACTAAATCAGTTTACAGATTTATGTCGAAAAAAGATAATCTCACATTGGTAGAAGAGGAAATGTTCAAATTTCTCAGGAAGTCATTTCACGTTACCAGAATTAAAATGCAACATGAACTCGAGGCTTTTTTGCTTAAAATAAAAGGACTAGAAACTAATAGATATGAGGCAAGAACATTTGCTTATCTGGATATTATTTCGTGGCTTGAGGCAAAAGTTTACAGAAAAACTATGAGTGCTATCTTGTCAGAAAAATATAATAAGAGCCGTAAACGTAATTATAATTAAAATTATCCTAAATACATGTTGGAAGTAATGATATCAATATGCTTAAAATACATCCTGTAAAGGGTCTTAGGCCTATCATTTATTATTTGGAATAATAAAAACACCTTAAACTTCTTTTTATTTATTTTTTGTAGCTAGGTAATTTTACTTTTTGAAAAATGTTTTTGCAAAACATATTTTATTACAACCTCTAAAATTTATAAAAATGAAAAACTTAAAAGTATTTGTGTCTATCATCGCTTTGTTTTTAATAATAACAAACATAAAAGCACAAACTGTTAATGCTATAAAATATGATGATAATTTCTCCGTAAAATTCACAGGCGTTCAAGATAATTACCTTTGTTTTCAGGTTGAAATAAAGGGTTCCAATAATACCGGTATTTTAAAAATAAGTGATAAATCAGAAGGTGAATTGTACACTCAAAACTGGAAAGTAAAATCTCCATCTCAATTTTTTAAAATTGAGAAAAAAGATGGACAACAGTTGATTTTTAATTTACACGTTGGCAACAAAGAAATCATTAAAACATTTACCGCTTCTACAAGAATGGTTGAAAAGACAGTTGTGGAAGAAAATGGATTAGTAATTTTATAATACTAACATCCTACAATAATTATATAGTCATCCCTCAAAAAGTATATGAAGCTTTATTAACATTGGGTTTAAGCACACTATGGGTATAAAATAATTGCAGGATATTTTAGTTTTACCTAAAAAGCTTGCAAATTTATGTATGCTAAAAGTTACAAAACCAA